>JAAYUY010000136.1 GCA_012517435.1 Sphingobacteriales bacterium
TGATTTCCGGCATTGGCAGTGGCAAAGCTTTTCCTTACGGCACAACTACGGAAGTCTATGAGGTAACTGATCTGGCAGGGAATAAGAATACCTGTTCTTTTAATGTCCTGGTCAGCCCTGCACCAAAAATTGAAGCAGGAAATGATACTTTTGTCTATTATGGTGAATCAATAGTCCTGAGTCCTCAGGCAGATGATAAAAACCTGATTTTCAAGTGGTCACCTGACTCATTCATCAATGATGTAACTTCTTCCGGTCCGGTAGTTAATCCCGAAAATACCATCCGTTATCATGTTCAGGTAACCAATCAGTATGGATGTACAGCGGAAGATTCCATTCTTGTCGAAGTAAAAAACGAGATTTTTATCCCGACCGTTTTTACGCCCGGCAACGCTGACAGTAAAAACACCAACGATACATGGAATATAAAAGGCCTGAAAAAACTCAGTGACTGGGAAGTTCATGTCTTCACGCTGTGGGGACAGGAAGTTTACTTTTCAAAAGGATATGAGACTCCATGGAACGGAGAATATAAGGGGAAGGAGGTGCCTGCCGGAACTTATCTCTATGTCGTTGATAATCCGAATGATAATCTTAAAGCTTTTAAAGGGGATCTGACTATCATCAGATAAAAAGGAATCGCATGAGAACAAAAATCTATTTATGGTTGCTGACAGCGTGGCTTGTCTTTGGCTCAGGAAGGCTGCCCGCACAGCAAGTTATGCTTTATCAACAGAGCCCGGTTGATATGTACGTCATCAATCCTGCCTTTGCTGGTTATGACGAAAATATTCATCTGAATTTGTGTTACTTAAAGCAATATGCGGGCATAACAAAAAGTCCTCAGTCTTATTATTTTAATGTTTATTCCCGATTGGGTAAAAGGCCGGCAAAAGTTTATAAACAATACTCTTTGCGAATCAGCCAGCCGGGAAAATATTCTACAGTCGGAAAACCGAAAGCATCAAAAATCATTCACGGGACAGGGGCATTTATATCCAATGACGCGTACGGACAGATGAAGAAACTTAACACCGGACTCTCTTACAGCCTTCACTACCGCCTGAATGAAAAAAACACAGCAGCAATTGGTTTAAGTGCCGGACTCGTGAATTTCAGCTTTAACAAAGATGGGCTGATCCCCGATATTCCTTTGGACGAAACACTTCAGCAATTCATCAATCAAAACTATTCAACTTCTTTTATCAACCTGAATGGCGGCATTTTACTTTACTCATCCAAATGGATGATTTCTTATTCTGCACATCAGATATTGGGGAATCAGATTTGGCTACGCTCCGAAAGTAATCCTTATCAGATTCAGCTTCATCATTTTCTTTCAGCTCAATACAAAATGAGTATAAAACAAGGTAAGCTGAAACTTAATCCCAGTCTGATCGTCCGTTATCTGAAAGGGATTGATCCGCTTGTCGAGCTAAATACTCTTTTGTACACCGATAGATATTGGGGAGGAATAGCTTACCGGCTCAACAACTCTGCCCTCCTCATGTTTGGTATAAAATGGAACAAAATTAACGTAGGCTATTCTTACAGCCTGAATACCAATGTTTTGTTTAACAATACTGCCGGCAGCCATGAATTGCTTTTAGGAATGACATTTTAAAATGCCCGATGATGAAAAAAGTTTTACTTATCTCAGTAATATTGTTGATAATCAAAACAGGCTCAGGGCAAAGTCCCCTGCCCCGCTTTGCCGACCCTGTCAGGCTGGATGCCAAAATCAACACCGATGCAGAAGAAAGTATGCCTGTTTTGACATCCGAAGGCGGAACAATGTACTTTGTGAGAACATTTTACAACAGAAACAATGGAGGAAAAGAAGCCGGGCAGGATATATGGAGATCATCCGGCAGCAAATCGTCATGGGCAGAGGCAGAAAATAATGTCTTTAACCTGAACAACAACAACAACAATGCTGTAGTAGGCGTCAGCAGAGATGGGAAAAGGCTTTACCTCCTGAATCAATATGTATGGAAAGACAAAATGAAAGCCGGTATATCAGTTTATGAGCCCGGCAAGACAGAATCGCCTGTTCCGCTGGATATTCCCGGACTTGACCCTCAAAGTGATTTCTATGGCTTTTACATGCATCCCGATGAAAATATATTGCTTATTTCTGCAAAACTTGAAAATTCCCTGGGAGAAGAAGATTTGTACGTTTCTTTGAAAATCAACGACAAATGGTCGTCACCCGTTCATCTGGGAAGTACTGTCAACACTGGTAACTACGACATTTCCCCCTTTCTGTCGGATGATACCAGAACCCTTTATTTTGCTACTGCCGGCAGGGGAGGACTCGGTAGTGCAGATATTTTCATGAGCACCAGACTGGATGACACCTGGAAAAAATGGGCTCCTCCTGTCAATCTTGGCAATAAAATCAATTCGCGCGGTTTTGATGCCTATTATTTCATGCAGGGAAACAACATCTGGTTCAGTTCAAACCGGTCTTCGGAAATGAGCGACATTTATTTCACCCGAATCATGAGCAAAGAAGAGCTGGAAGCCATGCTGCCCAAACCGCTTACCATTTATTTCAAACTTAACAGTTATATGATCAGCGGAGAGTCAAAACCGGTAATGGAAGAAGTGGTAAAAATTCTCGAACAGAATCAGGAATTGAAGGTGATTATTACCGGATATACCTGTAGCATAGGCAATGAAAATCAGAATCAGAAATTATCTGAAATGCGGGCAGGCTCTGCCATGGATTTTCTGCTTGCATACGGAATAGGGGTTGACCGTATCGAAATCGGTGCAGTGGGAGAGTCTAAAGCCGACCTGGCCGATCAATCGGAAGAGGTACAGAAAATGTTTCGAAAAGTCGAAATACGATTTGATTATTTATATTAGCCTCATCTTAAAACCGATATGTAAGCAGAAGAAACAAAAAAAAGCCCTCTATCATTCTTTTACTATTTAAGTTAAAGATTTTCAGCAATATAAGTTAATTTTCTTCAAAATTTCACTTCATTTAAAAAAACGTTTTACCTTTGCACCCGGGTAAGCCCTGTACGACCAGCTCCCTTTTGTAATCCCAGGGTCGGAAGGCAGCAAGGTTCAACTGGTTGAGCGGTGCGATACAGTAAGCTTACCTTTTTCTTTCTAACCTGCCAAAATCATTCATCATGTTGTTTTTTGCTGATACAGCCAATTTGAAAGCCATTCAGGAAATCAAAGAACTCGGTATTCTCGATGGTGTAACTACCAATCCCAGCCTGATGGCAAAGGAAGGTATCAAAGGAGAAAAAAACATCCTGAAACATTATGAAGAAATTTGCAGACTGACAGAAGGGGACGTCAGTGCTGAAGTCATTGCCGTTGATTTTGACGGTATGCTGAATGAGGCGCATAAGCTGGCCGCTATTTCAGGAAACATCGTAGTCAAAATTCCGATGACCAGAGAAGGGCTGAAAGTGATTAAGATACTGAAAGAAGAAGGCATAAAAACCAATTGTACGCTGGTTTTTTCAGCCGGACAGGCTATACTGGCAGCAAAAGCAGGTGCCACCTATATCTCACCATTTATCGGCAGGCTTGACGACATTTCTCAGGAAGGTATTCAGCTCATCCATCAGATTGTTAATATTTACGATATTCAGGGTTACGACACACTCATACTGGCAGCCTCTATCCGTCACCCCCTCCATATAGTTCAATGTGCTGAAGCTGGTGCCGATGTGGTAACCTGTCCCCCTGACGCTATCCTGAAATTGCTGAACCATCCGCTGACCGATTCCGGCCTTGAACGTTTTCTTTCCGACTTCCGGAAATCTCAGGAATAGTGATCCATCAAATTCCGGCTTTTTCTAATCTATTTTGCGCAACTTTGACAACTTCAAAATATCCTGATTTCTTATTTCAAGCAGCAAGAATATGGACAAAATGATTCTACAGACAAATATTTGTCAATGTTATCTGTTGAAGATCAAATGATTACAAGAAAAGATTTCATCTTTTCAACCTATCCTTTATCAGGTATTTCACCTTGCTTTTTCATCAATAATTAATTTCAAAAAAACTGTGAAATTTTCTGATTGCCTATTGTTTACAAATTTATTAATGGATATTTGCAGAACGGAAAAAAGTAAGATTATTTGTGAAAAAGATAAAATCAGCCTTAATCAGTGTATATAACAAGGAGGGATTACTTCCTATTCTTGAGGAACTTACCCGTCTGGGTGTAAAAATCATTTCGACAGGAGGAACTTATACTTACATAAAAAGCATGGGTTTTCAGGCAGTTGCTGTTGAAGAACTCACTTCATATCCATCCATTTTTGACGGACGAGTCAAAACCCTTCACCCTGCTATCTTTGGAGGAATATTAAACCGGAGAGATAATCAGTCGGATATGGCTGAAAAGGAAAAATACAAGATAGAAGACATTGATTTAGTGATTGTTGACCTTTATCCCTTTTCTGAAACAGTAGCATCCGGGGCATCAGAAGCTGAAATTATTGAAAAGATTGACATCGGTGGCATTTCGCTGATACGTGCCGCTGCGAAAAATTTTGAAGATGTTCTTGTGGTTCCGTCAAAAAACCAATACTCATTTCTGCTCGATTTGTTAATGAAAAAAAACGGTTATTCCGAGCTGCAGGATCGTAAACTGCTTGCCATTCAGGCATTTAATGTCAGCTCTGCCTACGATACCGAAATACATCAGTATTTTTCATCCGAAACACATGAATTTCTGAAAAGAAGTTTTGGCAGCTCCACAAAACTTCGTTACGGAGAGAATCCACATCAGCAGGCCATGTTTTATGGAGACATCGATGAAGCATTTTTTCAGCACCATGGCAAACAGATTTCATACAACAACCTGCTCGATATTGACTCAGCTTTCAGACTTATCAATGAATTTAAACAGACCACGGTAGCCATCATCAAACACTTAAATCCATGCGGACTGGCTTCCCGTGAAAATCTCACCCAGGCATGGAAAGATGCACTGGCAGGTGATCCCGTTTCAGCTTTTGGAGGAATTATTGTAACCAACGAGGTTATCGACCTGGCAACTGCTCAGGAAATGGATAAACTCTTTTTTGAAGTAGTGATTGCCCCCGGATATCATGCAAATGCATTGGAAGTACTGAAAACGAAGAAAAACAGAATCATATTGCAACTGAATAACAGCAACCTGCCCAAAGAAGAAATCAGAACCAGTCTTTTCGGATTACTCGTTCAGGACAGAGACACCAAAAGCGAAATAGCCGAAGACCTCAAATACGTAACCGAAGCAAAGCCTACCGCTGAGCAAATTGAGGATATGCTTTTTGCCAATAAGATAGTCAAACATTTAAAATCAAATGCCATCGTCATAGTTAAAAACAAACAGATGATCGGTGCGGGAATGGGTCAGACCAGCAGAATTGATGCACTGAAACAAGCTATTTCAAAAGCAAAGGAATATGGCTTTGATCTGAAAGGCTCAGTTTTGTCGTCAGATGCTTATTTCCCCTTTGCCGATTCCGTTGAAACTGCTTTTAAAGAAGGAATTTCAGCCATAATTCAGCCCGGTGGGTCGGTCAGAGATCAGGATTCCATTGATTTCTGCAACCAGAATGGCTTACCGATGGTTTTCACAGGATACAGACATTTTAAACATTAAACAAGATGGGAGTAAAATCATTATTTGTACAGGATTTAGCCATTGACTTAGGAACAGCAAACACCATAATTATTTATAATGACGAAATTGCCGTAGAGGAGCCGTCAATCATTGCGATAGATAACAACACAAAGAAAGTTATTGCTATCGGCAGGAATGCCATGCAAATGCACGGCAAAACGCATGATGACATAAAAACCATCAGGCCTTTGAGAGACGGGGTTATAGCTGATTTTTATGCAGCTGAGCTGATGCTTCGTGGCATGATCGGCATGGTAAAACGCAAAAGAACCTTGTTTTCTCCTCACCTGAGAATGGTCATTGGCATTCCTTCCGGTATTACAGAAGTAGAAAAACGGGCTGTCAAGGATTCGGCTGAAAAAGCAGGATGCAAGGAAGTCAAACTTATTCATGAACCTATGGCTGCTGCAATAGGGATTGGCATTGATGTGGAAGAACCTGTCGGAAATATGGTTATCGATATAGGCGGTGGAACCACGGAAATTGCTGTCATAGCCTTGGGAGGAATCGTATGTAATCAGTCGATACGTATTGCCGGAGACGAATTTACTGCCGACATCATCGATTATATGAGGCGTGAACACAATATTCAGGTTGGCGAACGCTCTGCAGAAAAAATTAAGATCGAGGTAGGTTCAGCCCTCACCGAGCTTGAAAACCCGCCTGAAAATTATCTTGTCAGTGGAAGAGACCTGATGACAGGCATTCCCAAGCAGGTTTCGGTCAATTATGCCGAAATAGCACAAACCCTTGATAAATCCATTTCAAAAGTGGAAGAAGCCATTTTAAAGGTACTTGAAGTAGCTCCGGCAGAATTATCGGGCGATATTTATCAAAACGGGCTTTACCTGACAGGTGGAGGGGCCTTATTGCGTGGTTTGGCCAAACGAATTTCAGATAAAAATAAACTCCCCGTACATGTAGCTGACGACCCCCTCAGAGCTGTCGCCCGTGGTACCGGCATCGCACTTAAAAACATGCATAGATTTAAATTCTTGATTTCCTGACAGTTGAATAATACAGGGGTGATATGATACGACTTTTTCAATTTATCAGGAAATATCATTACCCCATTCTTTTCATTCTGCTTGAGATCATCGGGTTTATTATCCTGACAAGTTCCTCCCCTTTTCATCAGTCAAAACTAAATTATGCTTTCCAGGAAGTAAATGGAAGTATTTTCCGTCAAATTGCATCTGTCAGATCTTATTTCAGGCTGCATCAGGTAGCCGACAGCCTCATGGCAGAAAATGCAAGACTCAGGGAACTTGTTTATGCCTCAGGGGAAGAACCGGCTAATGACTCTATCGTTATTGATACGGTGAAAAAGCTGCAGTACCGGCTAAAAACTGCAAAAATCATCAACAACACACTTTCAGGTTCTAACAATTTCATTATCATCGATAAAGGGAGAAAAGACAGTATTCATGAACAAATGGGTGTAATGAGCACTTCAGGGATAGCAGGTGTTTTAATGCAGGTTTCGGAAAATTATTCTCTGGCTTTGTCAGTTTTGAGTAAAAAATTCAGGGTAAACGCAAAAATCCTTGAAACAGGTGAACTGGGTTCTCTGACATGGGACGGAAAATCGCCAAAGTATATGATATTGACCGATATACCCAATCAGATTAAAATTGCAAAAGGTCAGCATGTGGTGGTGGGTCCTTATTCCCGTTACTTTCCCGAAAACACTCCTGTCGGAGTTATCGAAGATTTTGACGTCAGCTCCAATAGTAGTCTTTTGGATATTAAAGTCAGACTATATGACAATATCAAAAACCTGAAAAGAGTTTTCCTGATTGAAAATACTGACTGGCTGGAGCTTGAATTACTCGAAAAACAATTCAGCGATGAGAAATAATACTCCTGTCATATTGATTTTTCATACAATTCTCATCATACTTGTACAACTACTGGTACTCAACAATATATTGATATTCAACAAAGTACATCCATACTTATATCTGCTTGTCATTTTATTCCTTCCGGTTGGGCTCAACAAAATAACTATTTTAATTATTGGTTTTCTGACCGGACTGGCCATTGACATATTCAGCATTTCCTATGGCATTCATACCATTGCCAGTACGCTCATAGCTTTTCTGAGACCGTTTATTTTATCCGGCATAACTGACATTGACGAAGAAAGTAAAAATGCTTTGCCGGGCATCAGGTTTCTCGGAATTCAGAGCTATCTGACTTACCTCCTGATTATCATCTTTATACATCATCTGACGATGTATATGCTTGATGCAGGGGGATTCAGAGACTTTTTTTATACCATCTTTAAATCCTTTTTTTCAACTTTTGTTTCTGCATTAGTAATAATTATTTACGAACTTGCACTGCTTTTTAAACAGTCAGAACCGAGATGATTATTTATCAGGACAGAAAAAAAGTTATTATTTATTTTGTCATTGCTATAGGAATAATCTTTTTTCTGAGACTGTTTTATCTTCAGGTACTGACGGGTAAATATAAGATTTTTGCCCGTGAAAATGCTTTGCAGAAACGCATAATCTATCCGCCACGAGGAATTATTTTCGACAGGAACTCAAAAGTGCTGGCCAGTAATCAGGCTGTTTACGACCTGCTGGTTACTCCTTATCAGGTGGAAGAAAGTGTTGATAAAACTGAACTTTTAAATATTCTGAATATTTCCGCAAGGGAATACGATAGTCTGTTCAAACTTGCCTGTGATTACTCCTGGCGAAAACCATCTGTCTTTCTGAAAAATATTTCGCTCAAAACCTATGGCCTTGTGCAGGAATGTCTTTATAAATATCATGGATTTTATGCCCAACCCCGATCCATGCGGAAATATCCCGAAGAGACGGCTGCCCATCTCCTGGGCTATGTCGGGGAAGTAACTCAAAAAGACATTGACGAATCGGGTGGTAATTATCACCGGGGAGACATGATAGGCATCAGCGGGATAGAAAAAAGTTATGAAAACTGGTTAAAAGGCGTCAACGGAGAAAAATATATTTTGGTGGATGTTCACAATACGGAACAAGGCAGTTACATGAAAGGGAGTCAGGACAAACAGGCTGTTCCCGGAAGTAACCTGATAACAGGCATTGATATAGAAATTCAGACCTATGCTGAAAAACTGATGGCCGGAAAAAAAGGAGCTGTAGTGGCTATTCAGCCAGCAACCGGAGAACTGCTTGCCCTTGTCAGTGCGCCTTATTATTCACCCTCCTTACTGCTTGGCCGTGATAGGGCAAAAAATTATCATTCCCTCCTGATTGACAAAGACAAACCTCTCTTCAACCGTGCCCTTACAGCC
The DNA here is from genome assembly GCA_012517435.1 of Sphingobacteriales bacterium. Lineage (NCBI taxonomy): Bacteria > Pseudomonadati > Bacteroidota > Sphingobacteriia > Sphingobacteriales > Sphingobacteriales bacterium. The sequence continues at coordinate 8,949 of JAAYUY010000136.1, forward strand.
ATGTATCCTCCGGGTTCAACTTTCAAGGTAGTGATGGCCTTGATCGGACTTAAGGAAAATGTGATTACAGACATAACCACCATTCCATGTAATGGGGGCTATTCGCTGGGAAGTCTGAGAATTGGCTGTCATCCCCACCCCTCTCCGCTCGATGTGCATTATGCCATAGTTTATTCCTGCAATGCATTTTTTTGTCAGGTTTTCAGGAATGTGGTTGACCTGAGAAAATATTCAAACATTTACCAGGGATTCAACAACTGGCGTCAAAACCTGACAGAATTCAGCATCGGAAAACAAACAGGAATTGACCTTCCTAATGAATCAAAAGGAATATTGCCGACTACAGCCCGCTATGACAAAATTTATGGTAAAAACAGGTGGAAATCCTCCAACATTCTTTCGCTGGCTATCGGGCAGGCCGAAATAAGCCTGACACCCATACAAATGGCCAATGTAGCTGCCATCATTGCCAACCGTGGTTTTTATTACACACCTCATGCAGTCAAAGCCATTGAAATTGATAATCTTCAACGTGAACTTCAGTTTGAAAAGCATAGTGTCAATATTCTGCCTGCCTATTTTGAAAAGGTGGCGAATGCCATGCAGGATGTTCCACTTACCGGAACTGCCATCAGGTATGGGCCTTACTTTAAGGATTATGAAATTTGTGGCAAGACCGGAACAGCTCAAAACCCGCATGGGAAAGAACATTCCGTCTTTATATGCTTTGCACCTAAGTTTAATCCGCAGATTGCCATAGCAGTAGTAGTTGAAAATGCCGGTCAGGGAGCTCATTGGGCAGCTCCGATAAGCTTCCTGCTGATTGAACGCTATCTTATCCGTCAGGAAAATGAAAAAACAAAGTGGATTGAAGACATTATGCTTGGGAAAAACCGTTCAAATGAAAGCAGCACCTCGCATACCGAACCTGAACATGAAGAAACGGAAGAACAAACAGATTGAATATGGAATATAGCGGATATCAGCGAAACTTCGACAGAACAGTCTTTGCAATTTTCATTGCTTTGGTGCTGATTGGAATGGCAAGCATATTCAGTGCTGAATATAATCCGAATTCAGAACAGCTATTTTCATGGGATTCTGCATTCGGCAAACAGCTGATGTGGCTGGCAGGATGTATTGTTATTTTTGCCATCATTTCCATTATCGATGTGCGTATTTTTATCAACCTGAGTTATGTTATTTATGCTGCAACTTTATTGTTACTGGTAGTTACACTTGCCCTCGGACATACCATTTCAGGTTCAAAATCATGGCTGATCTTAGGCGGATTCAGTATGCAACCTGCAGAGCTGGCCAAATTCGGGACTGCCCTTGCACTTGCCCGTTTCCTCGATAGCAGTAATGTCAATTTAGCAAATAAAAGGGATCTGTTCGTTGCAACTTTAATCATTCTTATCCCGCTCGGCCTTATATTATTGCAACGTGATTTCGGCTCTGCACTTGTTTTTGTTTCTTTTATACTTGTTCTTTACAGAGAGGGTTTACCGGGCTGGGTAATCTTTCTGCCACTTGCTGCTGCTGTGTTGTTTATTATCACACTCATTGCCGGAACCCTCTATACTTCTATCGGGTTGACGGTCATTGCCCTGTTTTTTTATCTTTTTTCATTCGATAAGCGGAAAGCACTCTGGTTAACACTGGTAGCACTTTTAACCGGCATTCTCATTACTTTTAGTGTAAATTATGTCTTTGACCATGTTTTACTGCCCCATCAGCAATCCAGAATAAATGTTCTGATTGGAAAAGAAATCGACCTGAAAGGGTCAGGATACAATGTCCATCAGTCATTAATAGCTATCGGGTCAGGTGGTGTTTTGGGTAAAGGTTATCTGAACGGCACACAAACCAAACTTAATTTCATCCCGGAACAAAGTACCGATTTCATTTTCTGTACTATCGGGGAAGAATTTGGGCTATTAGGCGGGTTGACCATCATTTTACTTTTCACCGGACTGATTCTGAGAATTTTATCCATTTCAGAAAACCATAAATTAAGATTTACAAGACTTTATGGTTACGGAATTCTATCTGTTTTGCTGATTCATTTTACCATCAATATCGGTATGACACTGGGTATTTTGCCGGTAATCGGGATCCCGCTTCCCTTTATCAGCAGGGGTGGAACTTCCTTATTAAGTTTTACCATGATGATTGCCGTTTTCCTCAATCTCGAACGGGAATACAGGCATTATTTCAAGTAAAGGTTAATTGAGCTTAAAGTTAAAGGTAATGGTTCCGTATTGAACTTCCGGAGCATCCGGATTGGGTGAAAACTTAACCTTCATGGCAGCTGCAGCAGCTTTTTCGGCCAGCGGACCTACAGCAGTTGTCGCTCCGTATTTATAGACTGGTGTGGCTGAAATAACGGTTCCGTTTCTGTTGACTTCAATTTCTATGACTATTTTTGCTGTTTGCTGTGAGTTGTCTTCGATTTTTGGAGGTGCCAGTAAAACTGTCCGCCCACTTAGGTTAAATGAATAGCCACTTCCACCTCCTGTGCCATATTTGTATGCATCCGGATTACCCGTTTTACTTCCCTGGTCTCCGGGTGTTTCCGTATTTCCTTTCTGACCCCCTGTATTGCCGGATTGAAACTGAAATTTTGGATTGGCTTTCTTTTCTTCCTTTGCAGGCTCTGTGTTTTGAACTTGATTAGTTTTCTTTTCTTCAGCCTTGGGAACCGTAACGGGCGTTTCTTCCACCTGCTGCGATATTACCGGAGTTTCAACCACAGGTTGCGAAGTAGCCGGTTGACTCGGTTCAGGTTGATAATCAGAATATTGCGGAGCACTTTCTCCGGGAGAACCAAATTCAGTTGTTCCCAGTAACACATAAGCGCCTTCTGTTTCAGTGACTGAAGTAGTTGACTTAAAGCCAAAAATAATTGCTACAACAAAAATCAGAACCAGCAAAATAATCGTTCCGGAAACAGCTGTTATTCTGTCTTTCGGGCTGGCCAGATCTTCATTTCTGCTTGTTTTCATTGCTTTAGATTTATTCCGGCATCGTAGCAATAACGACCCTCGAGGTTACTTTATTGCATGATTTTAAGACCTTTACAAAATCACCATGTCTGACTCGCTCGTCCACCCGCAGCACAATTGAAATATCCTGAATGTCAGAAACCATCGAACGCAGTTTATTTTCAATCTGATCATAGGAAACCTGTTCATTATCAATATAGTATTGAAGATTCTCCGTTACGGAAAGATTGACAATTTTTACAGGTAATTTTTCAGTAGTAGCCTTGGGAAGGATTAGCTTAATGGCGTTTGGAGTAACAAAATTGGAAGAGAGCAGAAAAAATATCAGCAACAGAAAAATAATATCTGTCATTGAAGCCATGTTAAAATCAGGCTTGATGTCAGTTGTTCTTTTTATTGCCATAATCAAACAGGTTCATGAAGTACATCAATAAATTCAACGGAAGTAGCTTCCATTTTGAAAACTACCTTTTTAATCATTGTGGCCAGAATATTATAGCCAAAATAGGCAGGAATCCCGACAATAAGACCGGCAGCAGTGGTGATCATGGCTTCATAAATACCTCCTGCCAGTTGTTCAGGGACAATATTGCTTCCGGCTTGGGACAATTGCCAGAAAGCTTTTATCATTCCGGTAACTGTACCTAAAAACCCCAGCATGGGTGCTGCACCGGCAATGGTGGCCAGCGTTGCCAGCTTTTTCTCCATTTTAAATACTTCCAGATTGGCTACATTTTCAATGGAGGTAGTTATGTCTTTCAGGGGATTCCCTATCCTGGATATCCCCTTTTCAAGCATTCGGGCAATCGGACTGTCTTTAGACAGACAAAGAGACCTTGCTCCCTCAATATTTCCATTGATGACCAAATCCCTGATTTTGTTCATAAAGTTGTCGTCAATTTCTGCAGAACGCCTGATGACCATGTAGCGCTCAATAAAAATATAAACAGCAATGACAAACAAAATGGCGATGGGAATCATCATAATCCCCCCTTTCATTGACAAATCAAGCAAACTCAGCTTATTGGTTACCTGTTGTGCGTTATTCGCAAGAGAATCGGCCTGTAATAAAATTCCTTTCATATTATTTATTTAAGATCCAAACTGATAAATTTTCCTTACTTTTAAGTTCATTGACAAAGATTTGTGCAGAATCAGCAACGCTAAAACTTTTCAGGCTAACCCTCTGATAAACTCCATCAGCTATAATCTCCGTATCTGAAAAGCCCCGCTGAATCAGATCAGCCTTATATTTCTCAGCATTTTGCATTTCTTTAAAGCATCCGCAAATAATGAAATAGTGAGGAATAAAAGGCTCATCAGGGATATTTTCAGCCTTCTGTTTCGATGTTGCATCCGGTTTTATTTCCGGTTCCTGAATAACTGGCGTAACAAGCTGTTGTTTTTCAACCATTGTCTTTCCCTGCTGAATTTCATTTCCCGTTGGGACAAACGATGCCATTTCTCCGGTAAAAGGCTCTTTCAGTAAAAACATACCCCAAAGAATAACAAGCACCGGAAAATAAAAAGCCAGTGAATAATATAAAACTTTTCTGTTCCCTGATTTCACTCTGCCTCTCCTGACCCTGGGTTTTGGCTTCAGGTCGATAGCTTCAGGGATAAGCCTGCTTCGGTTTACTTCTTTGACCCCGATGGCTTCAAGTCCGTAGGATTCGGTCAGAAAGTTGAATGAATAATAAGGACTGAATATGATTTTAGCGTGTTCTGTCTGCTGAAGTTCCCCCAGCTTGTTGATACTGATGGTTTCTCCTTTTTGTAAAACTTCCTGCCATTCCTGAATCATCCTCCGTCCTGTTGCAGAAGCTTCTTCATAACTCATTTTATTTTTTTCAGCCAGAAAATGAAATAAAAGTCCGTCATTGGAAACAAGGCTTGGGTTAAAAACCACATTCCGGGAAGGAGGATATATTTTGCCGTCAACTATTTTCGATGGCTGATAATTGGCAATGAAAGCACCAAAACCAGGTATGATGACACAATCGTGTCTTAACAATAATTCAACAATGTATTTTGGTAAATTATTCATACTCAACGTCTGCCTGGCTTTTATTTTAAACGCAAATTTCCTCTAATGATTTCAATCTTTCAGAATTCCATAAAAATTTTTTTCAACAATAAGGGGATAAGTAAACCAAGCGGCTGATATTCTAACGGATAAGCGTGATAGTACCTGATGTTTCAAAATACCTGCTTTTAAAAATATAGTAGTAAGTGGATGGAGATAACGGTATTCCATTGTATTTACCATCCCACCAGATGGGCTCATTTACAGCTTTAAATACCAGTTGTCCCCAACGGTTGAATATATAGAACTCATAGTTGTCGCACAGAAAATTCATCCCCTTGATGGTATAAATTTCATTAATGCCGTCATTGTTGGGTGTAAATACATTGGGGATTTCAATTTTCTCCGGTTCATATTCCCCCACCTTAATTTTTTTGCTTACCGAATCGGCACAGAAAGTATCCCTGTTCATGACAAATTTAACCCAGTATTCTCCTTTTCCGGCATATTTGTATAAAAAGCGGCTTTTGTCTTTGATGGTAGTATCGCCCAAATCCCAGAATACATTCACTGCTCCATGAGATTGAGCCTCAAAAAGAGCTGTCGGCTCACAGCTGTCGTATTTTACTGAAAAATCGGCTGAAGGACTACTATAAATCAATACTTTTTGTATCAGACTGTCGGTACATGGACCATCTGTAACAACCAGCAATATCTGATATTCCCTCATGGTATCCCTGAAGATTCCGCTTGTATCGTAATGATGGTAAAAGATTGATGAAGAATTTATTTCACTTGTCCCATCCCCAAAAAACCAGTTACAGGCACCCCCTTTTGAGGATTTGTTGTAAATTTTAACCCGGTTGGTACAGGTATCCCAGAAAGGCTGAAAATCAGCTTTTGCAAGATGTTCAATATCAATGGTATCTGTCATGGTATCCCTGCACTGCGAAGATGAAACTGCTGCCAGCCTTATGGTATATTTCCCTGGGTCTTTATAGGTGATAAAAAATGTATCTTTAGAACTGCCTGTCTGTCCGTTACCGAAATCCCAGTAAAATTTAACAGCATGTTGCGACTGGTTGATAAATCTGACATCAGTGGAACAGAGGAAAACTGAATCAGAAAACATGGCTATCGGTAAAGGAGGAATTTCAAGTATCCTGATAACGGTGTCAATACATAATGTTCCGTTGTTTGCCAAAAAAGTTATCTGATAAAGGCCTGGCTTAGCAAATTGATAATTTAATACAGTATCAATCATGGCTGTATCGTTCCCATCACCGAAATCCCACCATCCGCTATTGGTACTGTAAGGTGAGATACCGTAAAAAGAAGCTGTTAGCCTGCAGGTATCGAGCAGGATGAGTGCATTGGCAGGGTTAATTTTCAATACGATGTCGGAATAAACCGTGTCAGCACAAACCGTATTGGGCATGGCAATCAGGGTAACATGAAAAGAGTCAGCTGTCTGATATTTATGCTTGTGCATCAGATTGTCATTTTTTGAGGTATCTCCATCTCCATAATCCCAGAAATACGATGAGGCTTGTTGCGACTTATTGAGAAACAAGGCATTACCATTACAGGTATCAACAGTAAAAGAAAACCCGGCAATCGGGAGCTGGTCAATATATATGGTTTTGCTAATTCTGTATTCACAAACAGTTCCCGAATCCACAATCAATGTCGCCTGATAGGTCCCTGTGTCGGAATAAACATGAATGGGTTTTGGTAAATTGCTATGATTGACGGCACTTTTAGGATCTCCGAAATTCCACCGGAAATCATTACTGTACTTGCTTTTTGCCTCAAAAGAAATCTCATTTCTGCATACCCCCGGCTGCCAGATAAAATCTGCTTCCGACTGGTTGTAAACTCTGACGTACTGGAAGGTAGTATCCGCCTGGTCGCAGGTGTTGATGTTTCTTGCAATCAGGGTTACTTTGTATGTACCGGTATCAGGATAGTGAAACCTGGGCTCAAAAGCTGACAAGGTATCATCTGTCCGCCACGAAATACCAAAATCCCAGAAATATTCGGCACCGCCAACTGTTTTGTTGATGATATGCGTGGAATCTGCCAGACAAAAAATAGTATCGATGCTGAAATCAGCAAGTAAATCGGGAATATCGAGGTCAATTTTAAAGATGGCATTGTTACAATTGGGACTGTTATTGGTGGTAGAATGGACATTACCCGGATAAGTCGGAAAATCATGATCGTAGCCTCCACAGCTTGCACATACTGATTGATAGACCACTCCTTTTTTATCAAAACGGCTGGTACCTCCATCCACATGGTCTTCACTCAGGTTTCCCCCGAAAAAAGTTGCATAAAGAAGGCTCTGAATATCTTTTGAAAACACACATACATAAAAATCAGAGCCATCGGTGGATTTTTGAAAAGCATCAGAAGTAACCGGCAAACCTGTTGTATAGCTGTTTGTATTTCTGCTCATGCTGTTGTTGGCTCCTCCTCCCCATCCGGAAAAATAAACTCTTTCGCAGATATCGACCAGAAATGCGGAAGGTGAAAGTTCAGGATTGGTACCTCCCAAACCGATTACGGTGGAATAAATCAGAGAATCAAGTCCGGGATTAAGTTTACTGATAAATATTTTGCCTTTGGATTTAGAGTACTTGACATTTTTTACAGGGAAATTATCACTTTTGGTTTGACCTGTAACATACACAAAATCATTGGCATCGAGCTGGACAAAATAGACCTGATCATAAGCGTTTGTACCAAAATAAGTTGCTGATTTTGCCTGCTGAAAATCTTCACTGATGTAATAAATAAAGCCATCGGCCACTCCGCCCTGATAAGATGGCTGGTATTTGCCGGTGGTAGTTTTCAGATCCGTACTGCGTGTACCTCCGCAAACATAAATCTCATCTTTGGAATTGACAGCAAGCCCATATCCGGCATCATCCTGAAGGCCGCCAATAAATGAGGCTTTTTGTAAGGTATCGAGGTCGTTGGAAAAACGACATACTACGGCATCCTGAAGCCCACCTCCGTAAGTGGATTGAAAACAGCCTGAAGTTACCGGAAAATCAGACGATTTGGTTGTAGTCATCACCAGAATCCTGTTTTTACTGTCAATATTGACTTCACCCCGATAGCTGTCACCATAATTAAAACCCAATTCACTCTGGTTGGGTCCGCTTGGCGGCTGAATATAATAACCGTTTAAGCCATCTTCCCCGCTGCCTCCCAAATAAGTAGAGGCAAGCAGAGATTTTCCGTCAAGGGAAAATTTTGCCAGAAAAATATCATAACTACCGTTGAAGGAGCTATCGTAAAATTTGTTGCCAATTGGAAAATTCTTTGAAGAAGTGTTCCCGAAAATAATCAGATTAAAATTTTTATCCACTACCATGCTGTGCGGGTCCTCATTTCCGCTGCCTCCCAGGTAAGTGGCATACACCAAAGATCGTCCATCAGGCCTGTATTTTAAAATCCCGATATCTCTTCCCATCCCTGAACCAAATACATTTCCGCTGTGACCACCTGCAAACGTCAGCTGGAATGCACCCGTTGTTACCGGAAACCCCATGCTGAAGACGGTTCCACCACTATAAGCATAGCCTGAATCATCGTAAGTGGCAGTGTATCCGAAATTATCAGCCAGCGAGCCTGAATAAGATGAAAAAATGACCACAGGATCTATAACAGTACGGTAATTTCTGTCGCTGCCATCGGGTATGCTGAAGCTCAGCACATTCTCTTTCAGCATGTATTCACAGCCAACCGGATGTTTTTCGTTACCTATCAAAACATACACCTCAGGCATTTGCTCGGTTACAACACCCATTGAAGTCATTATTTTCAGGATGTTATTTTCCATGCTGATTTTATCAGAGCCTTCATACTTCAATTTAATTTGTTTCGGGTCTGCTCCGGGATGAAGAATTATGTTGTATTTAAACAAGTTATCTGTTGAAGTCAGTTCGATGTCTGTTCCCGGATAAATGTTTTTTATCAAAACAGATCTAAACAGATTAACACCTGATGCCCATTTCGACCTGTCATTTCCCAGAAAATAATTATAGTAATAAGGTAATTGTTCTAACCCGATGATTGAAGGATTTTCATTGCTTCCCAGAAAACTGACTCTGAGTGAATGAGCCTTGACCACTGCGAAATCAAGTTTCTGATGCTCAATTTCATGAATCTTTTCTGCATCATAAAACAAATAGCTAAGCCTGTTGTTTTCTATGAAAAGAATCCCTCCTCCCAAATCCGCCCTGTATCGGACATTAGGCTCCCATTGACCTTTATTTTCAATGAAAATCAGGTCCCCATGAGGATAAGCTGAAAAAGGAAAAACCATTCCGAGACATATCAGACAAACGGCTATCCAAACGGATTCAATTCCTTTTTTTTTCCTGTGTTTCAAAAATACAATCTTTTTACCCTGTTTTAAAAGACTAAGCAAAAATAACACTTTTACAGCATTAATGCGTTTGTCTTTTGCTGATCATCCATAGATTCTGTTTAGTCCTGCAAATAGGAATTCGTTATTCCTTTTTGAAAAAATAAAAACCCGTAATTAAAGTCGCACAAACCAGAATAACGAATTTTTAAGTCTAAATTTGCCGGCTGATAAAAATCCCGTTTATGCTTACTTTACAAACAATTACCCAAAAGAAAGATGAAGTTGTCAGGCTTCTCGACATCAAACATTTTAAAAACACTGAATTAATCGACAAGATTATTGAACTTGATGCCGAACGAAAAAAAACTCAAAGTGAGAGCGACAGGCTTCAGGCCGAGATGAACCGTATTTCAAAGGAAATCGGCATTTTATTTCAGAAAGGCGAAAAAGAAAAAGCTAATGTATTGAAAAACAAGTCAGTTGAACTCAAAGAAAGAATAAATGCTGAGGGAACACAACTTCAGACTATCGTCAATGAACTGAATGACATTTTACTGGAAATCCCTAATTTACCACATCCATTGGTCATCAAGGGAGAAAGCGAAGCCGACAATCAGCTGATCCGTCAACATGGCGAAATCGCTTCATCTGAAAACCTTCCCCATTGGGAAATAGCTGAAAAATCTGGTATTATCGATTTTGAGACAGGAGTTAAAATTACCGGCTCAGGTTTTCCAGTTTATCGTGGAAAAGGAGCAAAACTACAACGGGCACTTATTAATTATTTTCTCGACCATGCTGTCAATGCCGGATACACAGAAATTGAACCCCCTGTTTTTGTCAACAGGGAATCTGCTTTTGGCACCTGTCAGCTTCCCGATAAAGACGGACAGATGTACTTCATCAATGAAGACAATTTTTACCTGATCCCCACAGCAGAAGTCCCGCTTACAAATATTTACAGGGATAAAATATTAGATATCAAAGATTTACCTGTTAAAATTACCGGATATACACCCTGTTTCCGCAGAGAAGCCGGTTCGTATGGTAAAAATGTACGTGGGCTAAATCGACTTCATCAGTTCGATAAAGTTGAAATCGTCCAGATAACAACCCCTGAAAAATCTTACACTGCCCTCGAAGAAATGGTTTCCCATGTCGAAAATATTCTGCTTGAATTAGGACTTGTTTTCAGAATCATCAGACTATGCGGAAAAGATATGAGTTTTGCCTCAGCCATGACATATGATTTTGAGGTCTATTCCTTCGGACAGCAGCGATGGCTGGAAGTCAGCTCTGTTTCAAATTTTGAATCTTTTCAGGCAAACCGTCTGAGATTGCGGTACAAGGATGAGAATGGCAAAAACCAGACAGCCCACACACTTAACGGAAGTGCACTCGCTTTACCCCGTATTGTCGCAGCTATTCTCGAGCATCATCAGCAGGACAATAAAGTACTGATTCCAGATAAACTGTTGCCTTATACAGGCTTTGAATTTATTGAATTTTAACGACTTGATTGAAAAACTGAAGCAAATACTGAATCAGTATTGGGGAACCACTTCCTTCCGCCCGCTTCAGCTTGATATTATCCAATCTGTTCTGACAGTTAACGACACCCTTGCCCTGATGCCTACAGGTGGCGGGAAATCAGTGTGTTATCAGGTTCCTGCACTTTACCTGGAAGGGATGTGCATTGTTGTTTCCCCACTCATTGCCCTGATGAAGGATCAGGTCGAATCGCTGAGGTCAAAAAAAATACCTGCCGCAGCCGTCTTTACAGGAATGAGCTATACGGAAATTGAAAACACCTTAAATAATGCTGCTTTCGGGCAGTATAAACTGCTTTACGTTTCTCCCGAGCGCCTTCAGACCGAAAGTTTCAGATTGAAAGTGGAAAAAATGCCCGTCAGCCTGCTGGCTGTCGATGAAGCCCACTGTATTTCTGAATGGGGATATGATTTCCGCCCGGCATACCTCGAAATAGCCAATATCAGGGAATATTTACCCGAAGTGCCTGTTCTGGCATTAACCGCCACAGCCACCCCCGAAGTCAGACAGGATATCATTTCAAAACTGAATCTGAAAAATGTCAAAGTCTTTGAAAAAAGTTTCAACCGCGAAAACCTGATTTATGCTGTAGTCCACTCAGAATCAAAATATAACAGTTTGCTGAGTTTGGTAAAAAAAATTCCGGGCAGCGGAATTGTCTATGGGAAAACAAGAAAACAGGTGGTGGAATCAGCTCAGTTTTTAAGACAAAATAAAATTTCAGCAGACTATTACCATGCCGGCCTCGACACCGCCACACGAAACAA
>JAAYUY010000137.1 GCA_012517435.1 Sphingobacteriales bacterium
TTTGCCGGACTGGCAGAGCTTTATTATCAGATAGGTAAAAATGACAAGGCTGCCGATATGATAAACCGCGCCATCATTATCATGCCTGGGAGAGCCGAATATTACCTGCTCAGAAGCAAGATTAAAGTTCGCAAAAATGACTATGCAGGTGCAATTGCCGATCTTTCTGAAATCCTGACACATATCGACCCCGACAATCCTGATATTCTTTTTGTAAGGGCTAAATACTATGAAATTCTCCGGCAACCATTAAACGCCATCAACGATTATTCTGCCATCATTGACAACAATCCTGAATTGATTATAGCACTTTTTTACCGTGCCAGAAACTACGAACAAATTGAAAAACAATCACTTGCCGTAGCAGATTATCAGCGTTTTCTTTCTCTGTACAATGATACGTATCAGATGTACCGGAAAGAAGTTGCCGAGGCAAAAGAGCGTATTTATCAGCTGAACAAAGAATCGGACAAACCGGTTATCAAACTGGTCTGGCCGGTTCCCAATGCATCCAACATTCTTGAAATTCCCAATAAAAAAGACACCCTCTGGCTGACTATTGAGGTATATGATCAAAGCGAACTGATTTATTTTAAAATCAATCAGGAAAAAACTGACATCCCATCCGACTTCGGAACAAGAATTATCAGAAAAAATATCTCCATTACAAACAACAAACAACTCAATCTTGAAGCAGAGGATATTTATCAGAACTATAGCCGGGTCATTTACAATGTGATACAGACAGAAACCAATCCCCCTACCATACATTTGATTTCACCCTATGCTTCAGATAACGGGGAAATATATCTGGAAACAACTTCCTCAAACATCATGATTGAAGGCAAGATAACAGATGAAAGTCCGATCAGGGAAATCATTATTGACAATGTTCTGGCAAGTTATCAGAAAGATGAGTATAACCCGGTTTTTCGTGCCCTAATTTCTATCAGCAACAAAGATGGGATAACCATAAAAGTAAAAGATAAATACGGCAATCAGACAGAAAAATCGTATTATTTCAACAGGGAAGGGATACGTTTATTGAGCAGCAATCCGATGGGAAAAACCTGGGTTGTATTTATTGAAAACACTGATTACGAGTTTCTTCCTCCGTTGAAAGGGCCGGCAAACGATGCCCAGAAACTAAAAGAAGCATTCTCATCATACCAGATCAACAATTTTTTATGGAAGAAAAACATGAGTAAAGCCGACATGCAGAAATTTTTCATGATAGAATTACGTGATCTGATTAAGGAAAACAAAGTCAACTCACTTATGATCTGGTTTGCGGGACATGGGAAGTATATCAACGAGATGGGCTACTGGATGCCGGTAAATGCCATCAACAACGATGAATTCACGTATTTTCCTGTTCAGTCATTAAAAAGTTCATTACAGATTTATTCACCGGAACTGAAACATATCCTTGTCATCACCGATGCCTGTGAAGCAGGTCCTTCTTTTTCCATGGTTATCAGAGCCGATACGCAAAATCCTGACTGCAGCGACTGGACTTATGCCTCGCTACGCTCGGCACAGGTGCTTACTTCCACCTCCGGAAGCTGGGCTGCCGACAACTCGGTTTTTGCCAATGCATTTGCTGAAGCACTTACTACCAATCCAAATACCTGTATTTCAATTGATCAGATTTCAGAATTTGTCATTCAGGCAGTTAAGAAGAGCTTGAAACAAACACCGGTTTTCGGAAAAATAGCAGGACTTGAAGATGAAGACGGCACTTTCTTTTTCCTGAAAAAAGAATAAATCCGGGAATCAAGGCTTATTTCCTTAAATGTTGGTTTATAAATTTATACAGGAACCAAACCTCTTTTTATATTTGCACAAACTAACAAAAGAGTAAATTGGCCGGATTCCTGAAATTTGATTATGAAAAGATACTGAATGTCAAAGCCAGTGAATTCGGTTATGTCAGACTTCTTTTCTTACATAATTTCTTTCAGGGTATAGGGCTGGCAATGTTTTTCAATGCCGCCAATTCCATTTTTCTGGCTCAGGCATCCGTCAAATCCCTGCCATTGGTCTATATGCTGGCTTCCCTGTTGCTGCTGCTGGTCGGTATAACGTATTCCTATTTTGAACAAAGGGTGACAATCAAGAAACTTCTGTTGACCATTCTGATCATACTGTTTATTTCAATCCTGCTCATCAGAATAGGTGTCGGCCTGACCAACAGTCTTTGGATAGCCTTTGCTGCTATCATGTGGTACAGGGTTACCTCTCTGCTAAACTATCTCGAATTCTGGGGATTAACCTCTATGATGCTTGATGTCAGACAAAGCAAACGCCTATTCGGGCTGGTCAGTTCTGGCGAAGTTACTGCCAAATTACTGGGTTATTTCTCCATCCCGATGCTGGTGCCTCACATCGGGAGAAGCAACCTGATTTTAATTGCCTCTGTTGCTTTTGCTATATGTATTATTGTTTTACAGCGTATTGCAAAACGTTATGGAGAAAATAAACTCGACAGGCCGAAAACACCTGTCCTTGAAAAAGACAAAAAAGAAAGTGTTCTGGCAAAATATTTCAAAAGCCATTTTATTGTCCTTCTTTCTGTCCTGAGTTTTATTTCAGTCATTGTCTTTACCTTTATCGATTTCTCATTTCTGAGTAATCTGCAGCTTAAATTCAAAAGCGGTGATGAAATTTCGGTATTTCTGGGCTGGTTTTACGGTTTTAACAAGGGTGTTACCGTTCTGATCAAGATGTTTTTATCAGGAAGAATTATCGATAAAATCGGAATTAAAAATTCCCTGCTGCTTATTCCGGCCATCTTTATCCTGATTATTGGCGGAATTATTTCCTACAACATGATGTCGTCTGATACCGCACTGGTGTTTACCCTGTTTTCCTTATTGCTCTTCGTCATGGAATCCTTGCGGTATTCCATATTTGAACCGGTGTTTTTCTCACTTTTCCAGCCGTTAAACAAAAATCTGAGACTATTCGGACATGCCATTGTCAACGGTTACCTCAACCCGATTGCATTAGGCATTGCCGGGCTTACCCTTTTCCTGTTTATTTATATCAAAGGAAGCATTGATCTAACACTGATCAGCTATGTGTTAATCGGTCTGCTGATCGTATGGATTGCTGTGGTGTTGATTACCAACAAACAATACATCATTGTTTTGCAGGATGCTATTAAAAAGCGGTTTTTCGAAGGGAGTGAAATGCACATCAAAGGCAAGGCAATGAGCCGCCTGTTAATGGAAAAGTTGCAAAGTAAATCACCCGAAGAGGTCATTTATTCCTCACAGCTCCTTTTTAAAACGGAAGGAGTCGAAAAAAATGCCATCATCGAAACACTTCTTGATAATGAATCTGAGGAAGTAGTACTTTATGCCCTGAATTACTACACCAATGATCCGGAAATGACAGGACTGAAAGCACAGATATTTTCCCTGATTCAGGATGAGAAAAGAAGTGAACAGGTAAAAGAAGCTGCCATTATCGCCTATTGCAAGGGAGAAGATACCGATGTCAGCATGTTGTTTTCATATCTTGAAAGCGGGCAGGCCAATATCAGGAAAGGGACAATCATCGGCTTGCTACAAAACGGAAGCCTTGAAGGGGTGGTTCTGGCAGGCCAGAAACTATTACTGTTGCTGCAATCGGAAAATGCAAAAGACAATATCACAGCCCTGGAAATAATCGGGATTCTTAAAGTAAAGAATTTTTATCAACCTCTCATTAACATGTTTGGGCATAAGAATCCTGAAATTGTCAAAACAGCCATCGAAGCAAGCGGCTATGTCCTCAATTCAAGACTATTGCCCTATCTGGCCGGCTTTTTATCCGATCCTCTCTATAGTGAGCTGGCAGCAAAGTCAATTGCTCAATTCGGGAATGAAGCAGTTGAGTTCTTTGAAAAACAAATCGCAGAAAATGCTGAACAGGAGTCTGATGCATTGATGATGTTCAGAATAACGCAAATTTTAGGCAATATTGCCACTCCTGAAGCGCTCAAGCTGTTGCTGAAATTATTGGATTATCCGCTGGCAAAAGTACAGAATGAAGCCATACTGAACCTGAAAAAAGCCGGTTTCAAGGCAGAAGAAGATGATGAATTTATCCGCAAAAAATTTGACCAGCAGTTTGAATTTGCTGCATGGCTCTACAATTCCATCTATCACCTTGAAAAAAGCGAAAAGAAAAACCCCTATTTAATTTCCGCTCTGAAAATCGAACTTAAAAATGTTAAGGAAAATATACTTTATCTGCTTTCTTTCCTTTACGATACTTATACTATTATCAAAGCAAGGGAAGGTCTTCTGACAGATTTTTCTGAGAAAAAAGCAAATGCCCTGGAGATTATCGACAACCTGATCTCCAAAAAAATGTATAATAAGCTGACTATCATTTTTGAAGACTCATCGCTTGACGAAAAAATCAAGAAGATACAGGCATACAATCTGAAACTTCCTTCTGAAATCATCACCATTATTGAATATATACTCCGTTACCGGGAAACAAAATTCAACCGCTGGACCATTGTAACGGCCATTATCTCACTTCTTGATTTTATTACTTTTGAACTCACTCCCCTGATTATTCCCTTTACGGAAAGCAGATTCAAGCTACTCAGCGAAGCCGCAGCCGATACCATTAAAAAAATCACCAGCCACGAATCTTTTAAAAGAGATTATCTGTCAGAAACATTTGAGAATGAAAAAATTCATGGAATTATGGAAAAAAGCTCAGGAAACACACTTCTTGATATTGAAAAGGTCATTATTCTGAAAGGGACAAGCCTTTTTATGGAAACACCTGAAAATATTCTGGTGGATATTGTGGGTATCGTAAAAGAAGAACATTTCGAGGAAGGTTCAGTCATTATGAATAAAGGAGAAATAGGAACCTGTATGTATATTATTTGTGAAGGAGAAGTCCGCATCCACGACAACGACCTGACTTTAGCTGTTCTCAAAAACAAAGACTTCTTCGGGGAACTGGCACTTTTAGACCCTGAACCCCGTTCAGCTTCAGCTACAGCCTTAAAAGATTCCCTACTCCTCCGACTCGATCAGGAAGCTTTCTATGAGTTAATGTCGGAAAGGCTTGAAGTGGCAAAAGGGATCTTAAAAATCCTTTGCCGAAGAATCCGGAATCAAAATCAAATCATCAGCGAACTAAAGAAAAACACGCTTGCTGCTCCTGCAGCGATGGAATCCGGCCAAAATTAAAAATATTTCTTAATATAACTTTTTTCATTTCAATCCGTCATATCATCACTATCATCACGCAACCATGAAATATGTTTTACTCATCTTAGGGATGTTTGTTGTTAATCAAATTTCCGGACAGAATAAGTTGGAAAAGCAATTGGATGAATTCATCAGTCATTGGCACGAAGCTGCAGCAAAAGCGGATATGAAAGCTTATTTTGATGCCTTCAGCCAGAATGCTGTTTTTATTGGCACCGACTCCAGCGAATACTGGACAAAAACATCTTTTTACGAATGGGCAAAACCCTATTTCGACAGGGGAAAAGCGTGGACACTCAAAGCCAATTCAAGGCATATCTACATTGCCGATAATAAAAAGATAGCGTGGTGGGACGAATTGCTCTACACTTCTTCCGGAACATGGATAGGAACAGGCGTACTCCAAAAGAAAGGGAATCAATGGTTTATCATGCATTATACCCTTTCCGTAACTATCCCAAACGAAAAAATGAAAAAAATTGTCGAAATTTTAAAAAGCAGTGATTGATGTTTCCGGTTAAACCACCTCAGATTTCTGATCAAAGTATAAAAGAAAAACTCAACCAGATAGGAATTCATTCCCTCGAAGACCTCCAATTTCACGGAAGTAAAAGAGCCTTTGCCATGCTCCGCATTTTCGATGGTAATTGTGGTATTGATGTGCTTTTCTTTCTTGAATCACTTATCAGAAATACCACTCCGGCCCTGCTCGATGAGGAGGTAATAACTGATTTAAAAACTTTTTATAACTCAATCTCTTATTTCAAACAAGTACAATGAAAAATATCCATTCGTTTGCTGCTGTTATTGTGGCAGGTATTTTGACATTTTCAGGATGCAATACAAAAAAGGAATCAGACATGAAACCACCCGTAGCCAAAAAAATTCCCAAAGAACTCAGCATTCACAGACATACCAGAATTGACAATTATTACTGGCTTAATGAACGGGAAAATCCTGAGGTAATAGCCTATCTGGAAGCTGAAAATAAATATCTCGAAAATCAGCTTGCCGATGTGAAGGATTTGCGTGAAAAACTTTACAGGGAAATGACAGGCCGTATCAAACAAACCGATATGTCGGTACCTTACCTCAGCAACGGCTATTATTATTACACAAGATTTGAGGAAGGAAAAGAATATCCTGTATTTTGCCGGAAAAAAGACAAACTGGAAAATCCGGAAGAAATCATGCTGAACGTCAATGAGCTGGCAGAAGGGACAAAATATTGCGATGTATCGGGTCTCAGGGTGAGTCCCGACAACAGGCTGCTGGCCTATGGCATCGATACAGTCAGCCGCAGACTATATGCTATAAAAGTAAAAGACCTGACCACCGGAAAAACTCTTGACGAACACCTCATCAATGCTTCACCTTCTGTGGCCTGGGCTAACGACAATAAAAGCTTTTTCTATGTGGTAAAAGATGAATCACTGAGGCCCTGGCGCGTTTACAGACATATATTGGGTAAACCTTCTTCAACCGATGAACTGGTTTTTGAAGAAAAAGACCCGGCTTTCAATATTTTTGTATTTAACAGTAAATCAAAAAAATACATCTTTATCGGAAGTGAAAGCACTACCACCTCAGAATACCTTTATCTGGAGGCAGATAAGCCCGGAGGCAGATTTATCCCTGTCTTACCCCGTCAGAAAGGACTGGAATATAGTGCTGAACATTTCGGAGATTATTTTTACATCAGAACCAACCTGGACGCAGAAAACTTTAAACTGGTTAAATGCCCGATCGGGAAGCAAGGGACAGCCTTCTGGGAAGATGTGGTTCCCCACCGCAGCGATATATTACTCGAATACTTTGATATCTTCAACAATTATCTGGTTACGGGAGAGCGAAAAAACGGTCTGAATCTGATTCGCATTTACGACTGGAAAAGCATGAAAGACCATTATATCAGTTTCCCCGACCCTGCCTATACGGCCTATGTTTCCGTTAATCCCGAATTTGAAACAGACCAGCTCAGATATGTTTACGCATCCATGACTACACCTTCCAGTGTTTTAGATTACAACATGAAAACAAGACAACAGGCCTTGCTCAAACAGGAAGAGGTGCTGGGTGATTTTAACCCGAAAAACTATGTTTCAGAACGGATATATGCAACGGCAAAAGATGGCAAGAAAATACCCGTATCTATGGTTTACCGCAAAGGGATGAAGCGAAACGGCAAAAATCCTCTTTTGCTTTATGGATATGGCAGCTATGGTTACAGCCTCGATGCCGGATTTAATTCTGCCCGTCTGAGCCTGCTCGACAGAGGTTTTATATTTGCAATAGCCCACATCAGGGGAGGCGAAGAAATGGGAAGGCAGTGGTATGAAGACGGTAAATTGCTGAAGAAAATGAATACATTTACCGATTTTATTGCCTGTGCCGAATACCTGATTGCAGAAAAATATACTTCCCCCGACTACCTGTGTGCCATGGGTGGCAGTGCCGGTGGCCTTCTAATGGGAGCTGTGGTCAACATGAGGCCCGATTTGTTCAGGGCAGTGGTTGCTGCCGTTCCTTTTGTGGATGTGGTTACCACCATGCTCGATAAAAGTATTCCGCTGACAACAGGAGAATTTGACGAGTGGGGAAATCCTGAAGATAAGGTATATTATAACTATATGCTCTCCTACTCTCCCTACGATAATGTCAAAGCACAGGAATATCCGGCCATGCTTGTAACCACAGGACTTCACGACTCCCAGGTGCAATACTGGGAACCGGCCAAATGGGTGGCCAAACTGCGGGAAATGAAGACAGACAACCATCTCCTGCTTCTTTATACCAATATGGATACCGGACATGGCGGCTCTTCCGGACGATTTGAAAAGTATAAGGATATTGCTCTTGAATATGTTTTTCTGTTAAAAGAACTCGGAATAACCAAACAGTAGTTTTAATGATAAAAAACCAAGCCGTATCTTCCTATATCGAATTGTTTGAAGGCAAAAAACAACAAAAACTTATAGAACTGCATCAGATTATTGCCTCTGCCCTTCCTGACGCTGAAGAAGTTGTCAGCTACGGCATGCCGGCATTCAGGCAAAAAGAAGTTATTGTGTATTATGCAGGACACAAAAACCATATTGGTTTCTATCCGACAAACAGCGGGATTAAAGCATTTAAGGAAAAATTGACTGAATACAAATATTCCAAAGGAGCCATCCGGTTTTCCTGGGACAAAGAGCTGCCTTCAGAGCTTGTTCAGTCAATTGTCCGTTTCAGGTTAAACGAAATTCAGCACAAGAAACGAAAAGCCGGAAAATCAGGATAATCAGAAAGTTCTGGTGATATTAAAACCGAAGTAAATGTCACCTTTAAAGAAATTTCCTTTGGTATCGGTCAGAAATGCTCTTTCATACATTCCCTGAGAGTTGGAAATATGAATCTGAAAAACATGTCCGCCTGTCTCAATGTCGAAGCCCAATCCAATGCTGTTATAATATCCTTCCGGAAGCTGATTGGGTAAAACGTACCAATACTCTGCATTCAGCGAAGTGCGTTTGGTCAGCTTGTAGCGTCCGCCAGCACCAACCACAAACACATCATTTTTATCGGTAGTTTTTTCTACCAGATTCCGGTGAACGACAGTGGGGCTGAGCTGAAAAGAAAAGTTGTTGTTAAACTTGCGGGCAATCAGGAGTTGATGCGTATATGCCAGTCTCGAGGTAAAATAATTTTCACGATCCGGATATTGCCATTTAAGTGAAGTTAGCGCTGTACTGACAAAATAACTCAGTGTAACAGGCATGTTCCTTTGTCCGGTGGACTGACGCAACAATTTGATTTTCAGGAATCCATCAAATGTTTTCAGATAGGAACTTCTGCCAATACCAATGTTCAGCCAGTCGGTAAGGCTGTATTCAAAACCCAGGCGTATGGTTCCCTGATCGAGACCAAAAAATTCATAGGCCCCCTGGTTGATTCGTCCGAAATCATGGGAAATGATAAATACCAGCTCTCCTTTGGCAGGAGCTTCAATGGAATGGCCATTCACTACCCTCGTTGTTTTAAAGGTCGCTGTTGTGTAATCCGTAGTCTTGGTTTCTTCATCCAGCAAATCCATCAGGTTTTGTGAAAAAAGAGGATGAACAGCAACTAAAAGTAAGAGTGTAATAAGATATGATTTTTTCATGTTTTAATTTTGATTTAACACGCAATCAACTGTAATATCAATATTTTTAGCGATATTGTTGGCAACTGCCTTGGGAATAGTTATGTTATAATCGGCAACTGCCACATTGAATTTCGATTTGATATGGAGTTTTCCCTCTTTTACTTCAATGGTTCCGGGAGCGGAAATTTTCTTTGTAACCCCATGAATGGTCAGATCGCCTTCTGCAACCACCGGATAAACCCCATCTTTTTTCAGGTCAATTTTTTTGAAATCGGTTACTTTCCCTGAGAAGCGTGAATCAGGATATTTATCAGATTCCATGTAGTTTTCGTTGAAATGTTCCTGCATGAGTGCTTTTTCGAAAACAAAAGACTTAATAAGTACTTTAAAAGCAACTTCTCCGGTAGATGGATTCAGCATGGCTGTAACCTGTTTGTTCACTGCTTCGATATTTTCAAGCGGGGCGGCTGAAAAAAACGAAATAGTACCTGTTTTGGTCAGGTAATTCTGACTTTTAAGATTTTGAGAAAAAAAAGCTGTTATCGCCAATAACAAAATCATGTGTTTCATATTCTGAAGCTTTAAGGGTTGTTAAAAATTCGTTTTAAATGAGCATTCATCCAGCACGACATCAGTCCCATTGTATCCTGCACACAGGCCTTTGATGCTTACTTCCTGACCTGTAACAAGTTTTCGGGCATCCGGAAAATACTTTGGCAGCATATTGCAGCGAATACCTTCGTCTCCGAAAAGTCCCTGAGAAAATACAAATATGGCAACTGCACTTGAGTCGGTCAGTTCTGTTTTGGATATTTTACCTGTTATCTCAATGACCTTTCCATTGTATTTCTGAGAATAAAATTCACTGTTTTGTTGAAACTGATGAAAAAGCGAATCGGCATTTACAGTAAATTCCGCTTTTGCTTTCTCAATGTTCTTATGCGGTTTGTTGTACACAAAAACATAAACAAGAATGGCTGCAATAATTCCGATAACAGCCAGAGCGAGTAAAATTTTTAACCAGTTTTTCATAAGCTTTCTAATTATTAGGTGCACCGGCCTGAATCCAGATCCTGATTTTTGCCAGTTCACAGTTTGTCAGTTTATTTCCACCTTTAGGCATGGCCGAATAACCACTTGCATGGCTGACTGCTCCCCAAAGTTTACCGTTCAGCGCAATGGTCGAAAGTCCTGTGTGATTATCTGTTGAAATATTTCCGCTTGGAGAAGCAGTGCTGTGGCATCCGTTGCAGTTTGCAGTCATTATAGGGGCTACTACTGCGGAATAGGTTACATTGCTTGTGTCACACGGTTGTGTGTTGTTACCGTATAAGTATTCTTCATTGTCATAATAACAGCCGGTGGCCATAAAAAGACCGGCAACAATCAATAAAAGGAAATATATTTTTTTCATGGTATCAGTTATTTGGAGCTCCTGCATTAACCCAGTTAGTAATTGCATTTACTTTACAATCATCCATTTTTCCGGAGGGAGGCATTTGGGCATATCCCTGCCCTTTGATAACGCCCAACAACCTTCCGTCATCGGCAATGGCTTTGACATTATTATAATTTTCAAGTCTTACACCCTTTGAAGGATTGGTCCCGCTATGGCAACCTTTACAATTTGTGCTGATGATGACGGATATTCTGGTGCTGAATTTAAAATCTGATGAGTCGCAGGCATTGCATTTATTATTTTTTGCTCCCTGGTCTATCCACTTTCTTATCAACTCTATCTGGGAAGGATCCAGGGCAGAGTAAGGAGATGGGGGCATTCTTTCTTTGTCTGTTTTGGTAATGACTTCCATAATCTTACTGTCATAGGATTTTCCTGCCTTAACAATGTCGCTGCTCATCAACGAACTGTAACTGGTCAACTGAACACCTTCTTTGTGGCTGACATTATCGTGGCACTTCGACATGGCACAGCTGGACAATAAAATCGGCAAAACCTGATTCTCAAAATAAACTGTATTCGAGTCACATTTTACCGTATCTGTAATGGGGTTGACAGGTACTACCGGTTCGTGTTGGCAGGAATTTGTAAATAATGCAAAAGCAAGGATAAAA
>JAAYUY010000138.1 GCA_012517435.1 Sphingobacteriales bacterium
GGAGGATGATACAAAATGACCATGCCTGAAACTTTTAACGAGTTGCAGGCAACCAGCAGCTATGTAAAAGATAGCAATAGGCAGTCTTCATAGGCATGAAAATCCAAAATCCGGGACTCACCACCTGCAAACCGCAGCATATTTACCCCAATCATTTGGAATATCTATCAATTTGTATAACTTTGCCCAAAGAAAACCCATTCAATATTTTCGATATGAAGCACGAAGAGGAAAAAAACAATCTGACACCAGAAGAAAAACTCGTAAAAGATTACCTCAGACGAGGCGATGATTTTATGAAAATTGAAATTTACAAACTTGCCCGCAGGTGCTATGAAAATGCGCTTGCACTTCAGCCCGAAAATCCTGATTTGAAAAAACTAGTCGAAAATGTCAGAAATCTTCAGAAAAAAGAACTAAGAGCCATTTCCGTTATTGTTTCGGTCATGGCTCTAATCGTAATTTCAGTTATCCTGTTTTAAACGCTATCTGACCGTGATTTTCTGAATCTTCCTGTATTTCTCAGATTGAACGGTAACAAGATAAATCCCTGCCTCCAGGCTGCTGATGTCAATGTCTTTTACCACTCCGTCATCATCAACTGAAATTGTTTTATTTAGTACAATCCTTCCTGCCTGGTCGGTCATGGAAATGTTAACTTCGCCCTTAAACAAATCTCTGATATCAATAGTTATTTTATCGGAGGCCGGATTGGGATAAATTTTAATGGCATTTCCGGCCAGATAATCCTCCACAGAAGAAGACTTATATGTAACTGTAACATTATCAATGTATAATGCACTTCCTAATCCCACATAATTACCCTGATCGATAAAATTACCGGAGCCAAAGGTAATATTCAGAGTATCAGCACTTGGGGTCTGGTTGTAGTCATAGCTTACCTCAAAATAGGTGTAATTAGGTGTTGGGGGCAGTTTAATTTGTTTTTGCTCCACATTGACAGAAATTCCAAGCGAATTATCCCATTTGGTTAATACTGTAAAGAATACAGCCGTGTCAGGTCCGTTGGGGATATATTTGTAATAAAACTTAACTTTATCGGGGTTGTTAAATACAGGCATCCCGCCAAGCGGGCCATTTTCACCAATTGTTCCGTTTGTCAGGAATCCAAGAATCTCCCCACTCATGATACTGATATTTGTTATCTTAGCCGCATAGTTACCTTGCTGATAATCAGTAGTTTTAGTAACTGAAACTATATTGGGGTCAGGTGAAAAGGCATTGGCAGAAAGCCATCCCTCCGGCTCTTCAAAGCTGACTTCAGTCCAGTTTTCAAAATCGTTATTGGGTAATTGAGAGGTAGTGCCAATAAACTGAAGATGATCAAGCAGTACAACGCTTCCCGGGATTTTCATTCCATCCAGTGCTGAGGAAGAAGCAATCAAAACAAGCGTATCAGGATTTACCATGGGTATAAAAAATGTAATGGGTATGCTGAAACTGGTATAAACAGGCTGAATACCGGTTACCTGTTTGGCTCCGACACCAATTATATTCCCCTGAAACAAAAACAAACAAATCAGACCGGCTGTATCACCGGGTTTTACGTTATATTTAACATATCCATCAAGACTGGTAGGTTTCTCTGAAAATGGGATGCCACCCAACTGTGAATTTTCTGGTTTTCCGGCAATAATAATTCCCGGAATGGTGTCTTCTCCGGTTTTCACTGTTTCCAGTTTTATGGCATAACTCCCTGATTGCTTGTCGGTTGATTTGGTTACATTTGAAGGCGCTCCCATCATCGAAAGCTGCATGCCGGAGGTAAAATACCCATCAGGTATTTCATACAACACTTTTTTTACCCAGTTTTCAAAACTCCCGTTTTTAACTTCCTGAGCATTTGCATGAAACATCATCATCGCCATTAACGGGATGACAATCAGTGAAATTCCTTTTTTCATAAACATCTCTTTTAATTTTACTAAACTTTTTTACAAAGATACTTCATTTGAAATCGTTTTCAACTTAAATTTATCAACCCTTGCTCAATCCTTTTGATAGTTTCTTCTTTTCCAATCACTTCCATCAGGTCGAAAAGATGAATTCCGCTTGGAGAACCAATCAGGCATAAGCGCAGGGGGTTCATGACTTCTCCCATATTGTAACCTTTTTGCTGAATGAATTCCTTTACTTCTACACCAAGATTTTCTGCTGTAAATGATTCAATATTTCTGAGGAAATCAAGCAACGAACGGATTATATCAGCAGTGTTTTCCTTCCATCTTTTTGCCCTGAACTCCTCATCATAGCTTTCGGGAGCCGAAAAGAAATACCAGCAATGCTGAAATATTTCTGTGGTAAAATGTATTCTGTCTTTAATCAGGCTGATGATTTTATCCAGTTTTTTTTCATCATAATAAAGGTTACGTTTGAGGAGCTCGTTTTTTAAAATATTTATAAGAAGATGATTATCAATAATCTGAATATAGTGATGATTGAACCACTTTGCTTTTTCGGGGTCAAATTTTGAGCCTGACTTCCCGACCCGGTCAAGGTCGAAAATCCCGGTTAACTCCTGTAAGGAAAATATTTCCCTGTCTCCTCCGGGGTTCCATCCCAGCAAAGCCAGCATATTTATAACCGCCTCAGGCAGATAGCCCGACTCCCTGTAGCCTGAAGAAACTTCTCCTGTAAACGGATCTTTCCATTGTAAGGGAAATACCGGAAATCCGCCTGTATCTCCATCTCTCTTGCTTAATTTTCCTTTTCCATTGGGCTTCAGAATCAAAGGCAGATGAGCAAACTGAGGAATTTCATCTTTCCATCCGAGAAATTCGTACAACAATACATGTAAAGGGGTGGATGACAACCACTCTTCACCACGTATGACATGACTGATTTTCATCAGATAATCGTCCACCACATTGGCCAGATGATAGGTAGGCAGTCCGTCTGCCTTCAGCAAAACCTTGTCGTCAATTTCTGAGGAATGAAAACTGACTTCTCCCCTGATTATATCATGAAAATGAATAACAATGTTTTCAGGAGTTTTAATTCTGACAACATAAGGTACTTGATTATCAATAAGTTTTTTAGTTTCCTCCACGGATAATACGAGGGAGTTTTTTAAAGTTAATCTCGTTTTCTGATCATACTTGAACACCTGTCCTTGCTGTTCGGCTTCCTTTCTTTTATTTTCGAGCTCCTCGTGTGTATCAAAAGCATAATATGCAAAATCATTTTCAATCAGTTTTTCGGCATACT
Source organism: Sphingobacteriales bacterium (assembly GCA_012517435.1). Classification (NCBI taxonomy): domain Bacteria; kingdom Pseudomonadati; phylum Bacteroidota; class Sphingobacteriia; order Sphingobacteriales; species Sphingobacteriales bacterium. Next base: position 3,229 of record JAAYUY010000138.1, read on the forward strand.
GACGGTAGATAAGTCTTCGTTCAGACTGGCGATAGGGAGCAAAAGGGCCTCCTTTAACCGGTCCCTCATCGAACGATAAATTCAGCCATTCCAGAGATTCAAGGATATAATCTTCAGCTCCCGGCACATATCTGGTCTGGTCGGTGTCTTCAATGCGAAGGATAAATGTTCCGTTGTTTTTCCGAGCATACAGATAATTGAAAAGGGCTGTACGAATCCCGCCAATATGCAAAGGCCCTGTCGGGCTTGGTGCAAACCTGACTCTTACTTCTTTCATGAACGCTGTTATTTTGATACATTAAGAAACTGCAAAATTAGGTTGAATTAAGTTCAACTGAAAATAAAGTCCTCTTATTTCCCCGGTTCAGCTGTGTTTCCTTAAAATATCATAGCTTTGGTTCATGAAAATTGCAGCATTTTTTAAGTGGATAGCCAGCTATTTATGGGGAGTAGAGCTGGAAAGGGTGCAAAGCAATCTGAACGGACAACTATATGTTTTGTACATCAAAGGCAGGAAAATATTAAATGCACGTCATGGAAACTATTCTTTCGGGGTCTTGCATGATGCTTTCAGAAAAGCATTCCGGCAAGCAGGGATAACCGGCATACAACCTCAGAAATGCCTGTTGCTCGGCTTGGGAGGCGGCAGTGTGGTTACCATATTGCGGGACGAACTTAAGCTTAGCTGCTTCATACGTGCCATCGATTTTGATCCCGAAGTGGTCAGCATTGCTGAAAATCACTTTAATATCAAACGTTTTGACAATCTTGAAATTATCATCAGGGATGCTTTCGATTTTGTCAGAGAAGATACCAATACATACGACCTGATTGTTTTCGACATTTATATCGACCATGAGATACCTGAAAAATTTGAAAGCATTGAATTTCTGTCATTACTGAAATCCCGTCTGGATAAAAAGGCTATCCTTGTGTTCAATAAAGACATCAGTTCGAAAAACATGAAATTAAAAAAAGAATTGTTTGCAAAGGTATTTAATGGCGGAAGATGGATAAAGGTCTTTAAAGACAGCTATTTTTTCATCTTTAATAATGGCTGATTTAAAATATAACCAGATAAAATAATCATAGTATTTTTGGCTTGTCATAAAAAACGTTTATGGAAGAAATAGTCAAAGAATATAAAAACGAAGATATAACAGTTATCTGGTATCCGGCCAAGTGCACCCAGTCACAATGCTGTTTTAAAGCCTATAGTGAAGTATTTGATCCGAAAAAAAGGCCATGGGTTCAGCTCAGCAACGGGGAAACTGAAAAAATCATCAGAACGGTTGAAGCCTGTCCTTCAGGGGCTTTAAGCTATTATTTCAACAAGAAGGAAGAGAAGGCTCCAGCGGAGACAAAACCAGTTCTGGTAAGACTTTCCCCTGCCGGATCAGTAAAAATTGAAGGAACTTTTATCTTCAGGGATGAAACAGGCAAAGAAACACTTATTGAAAATGATACGGTAGCGATTTGCCGCTGCGGCATTTCAAACAGGAAACCTTTTTGTGACGGCATGCACAAAACCCTCGATGCATGGAAAGCTCTTGGAAAAAATACTGAAAAGAAATAACGGGAAAGTTCAGGAAATCTATCTTTTCTCAATTTTCCCGTAAAACGTACTCATCATATTCTATCTCAAAACGAAGCTTATGCCTCGACTCTTCCAGGGCAAGAGATTCAAAGATAGCCCTTAACTCCTGATTATCCGTTTTTTCTGCCATTTTGGTATAAAGTCTGAAAGCTGCTTTTTCACGCTTCATGGCTAATACGAGCGCCTGCTCATACGTCATGTTTTCACTTGCTTCCGCCCTGACCACATAATCAGAAATTTTCAGGTTCAAGACTTTTTCGGCAGAAATAGACATTATTCCCTCTTCTTTGATTTTCAACAATTTAGCTTTATGTCCCATTTCTTCACGTGCAAATTGCATGAATATTTGCTTCATGTCGTCTGAATGGGCTGTTTTTGCCAGATCATTGTAAAAATCAACAGCATTTTGCTCATTTTGAATGGCAAAATCGAGTATTTCATTGATGGAATTAAATTCTTGCATACTTTATCAATTTAATTTATTCAGAAAAAGCGGCTTTAAATTCATCATCAAAAATCTTGACGATATAATCGGCACCATGGTCAAACATACGGTTCAGCTTGCTTTCATGCTCAGTATAGGTAAAGTAATAACGCTCGATATTATCGGGTGCAGGCAGCAGTGAAAAGGCTTCCACAGCCACATCGTGCAGGTCATTCAGTCCATTAATGCCAAATTCTTTTAAAATACCAATCAACTGTTCGTGGGTAAGTAATTCAACTTTGGGTTCAAAAACGGCTTCAAACTCCTGAATCACCCTTTGAGTATTGGTAAAGGTACCTCCACTTTCGGTCGGGAAGGAGGCGGGAAGAATCAAATCAGCTTTTTTAGCCGTTTCACTCATAAAGTAATCAGAAACCATGATAAAACCGGCATTTGAAAACCATTTTTCAACCACTTCCCTGTTAAAGGAACAACCAATCGGATCTTCCCCGAAAATAAACATATTTTTAATCTGACCTCTTTCCAACTGTTCAAGATGTCTGATTTCAGGCATTTCGGGAATATCTTCGACATTCCAGACCTCTTTCATTTTATTTCTGAGGTGGCTATCCGTGATAGGAATACTTCCTACACCCAGAGAGCTGCATACGCCCATATCGAGAACGCCATGCGTATTGTTTTTTTCCTTCAGGGCAATAAGTCCATTGGCTGTTTTATTAAGTTTGCCGGTAATCATAGCCAGGTTAAACAATTCATAGCTGGTGTTCGGGCCTGTTTCCTTTTCGGAATAGATAATGATAGCATTCATCTCGGCATTATATTCCTCGGCAAAGGTTTCAAGATGTTCGCGGCAACAAATGCCGGAACGTTTAATCAACTCTTCATAGTTCTCAGCCAGCAGTTTCTGCCTGTATTCTTCAAAATTTTCACAGTTATCATTGATAAACATTCTGTTTTCCAGACCCTTCGAGAGGAGATAATAATTGGCAGCCTTGATGAAATGATAATAGGATTTGACATAATGGATGCGATCCACCTTATGGCTCATAGTGCTGTCGGGATGCTCCGAAATCAGTTCAACAGGAACGTTTCTCATCACCCTTGCATGGTTGACCATAAATCCTGCCACGGCATTATCAATGTTTAATTCAGCACCCACCACATAAATTCTGGATGCCATCCTGAGCTCTTCAAACGGGGCATTGGCAAGGCTGTTCATGATATAGCCATCATCTCCGTGAAGGAAATGAAAGCTGTTGACGTTACCTGTTTTGGCTGCTGCACGGGCAAGTTTCTGAATCAGATAAAGCTCTTCATTCGTCAGGCGTGCTCCTCCATAAAATGCATTGGCTTCAGGACTTTGCTCTTTTATTTTATCATGTATCAGCCTGAATGCTTCCTGATAAGTAATTTCCTTAAATTTCCCGTTTTTCTTCAGCAATGGTTTTGTGATACGGTCTTTGCTGTTGAAGTATTGATAGCCGAACTTGGGATAACGGCAAATATTTCCGTTCGGATTAATCAGGCTCGGCTTACCTGTAACTTTCATCACATAGCCGTTTTTGTGGTGGAGGCTGATTCCGCAACCTAATGAACAGTAGTTACAAATGGTATCAACCGTATCCAGCTCAACAGGGCCGGGCTTAAATTTAACATTTTCAGTAATAGCACCGGTCGGACATGTTGAAATACACAAACCGCATGATTCACAGGTAGTATCTTGCAGCCGGTCGCCCATGGCAGGAGCCACATAGGTATCGAAACCCCTGTTGACAAGCCCGAGGGCATTGGCGCCAACTACTTCGCGGCAGATGCGAATACAACGCGAGCAAAGAATACATTTGTTATTGTCAATTTCAATGTAAGGATGACTAAAGTTGACCTCAAATTCCTTAAATTCTCCTTCATATTTTTTCTGGTCGGCCTGATACTGTGTCGCATATTTTTTCAGGTCGCAGGTAAAATACTCCGTACACCCACATTCCAGACAACGCTGGGTCTCATTTTTTGCCACCTGCTCATTGGCATAACCCAGCTCTACCTCAAGGAAATTGACTCTTTCAGAAGAAGGAAGCGTAGGCATTTCTTCCCTGAGCAGACGGACATATTTCCCCACATAATCTTCGCTGACCTGTTTTTTGAAATTATCTTTTCGGCTGATAAATTCAAATGGGGCAGGTGTTACCGGCTGTCCACTCAGGTATTGATGGCAAGATCTGGCAGCAATCTTAGCCTGTGCAATGGCCTCTATGATGGTGGCCGGTCCTGTTACGCCATCTCCTGCTGCAAAAATGGAAGGTACTGCTGTCTGAAGCGTGGAACGGTCGCAGTCAATATCGCCCCAGCGGTTGGCTTTCAGCTGGTATTTTTTGTCATCAACATTCTCATTGATGTCGTTCAGGAAATTAATTTCGGTTTTTTGGCCAATAGCAGCCAGCACATAGTCAAATTCCATTTCAAATTCAGAGCCTTCCTTAGGGACAGGACGCCTTCTGCCCGAAGCATCAGGCTCGCCCAATTCCATCTGGATGAAAGTGATTGACTTGAGTTTACCATTTTCATCTTTATTCACTCTGACAGGAGCAGTCAGAAAATGATATTTAACTCCTTCCAGCTTCGACTCATGAATCTCAATGGGATTGGCTGGCATTTCAGCCTCAGTTCTTCTGTAAACAACCGTCACATCAGTACTTCCGCAACGGATAGAGGTGCGGCAACAATCCATGGCTGTATTTCCTCCTCCAATGACCGCAATCTTCTTCCCCCTGAAATCATATCGCTGCCCGGTCATTTCCATATTCCTCAGAAAATCAATGCCTGAAAAGATATTTTCCGCATCTTCACCCTCACATCCCAGCAAGGTACCACGCTGGCTCCCGATGGTCAGTATGACTGCATCATATTTGTTTTTCAGCTCTTTATAGCTTAAATTTTTACCGAGTTTCTGATTACAAAAGATATTAACCCCTAATTCAGTAATGGTTGAAATTTCCTTGTCGAGCAAATCATTGGGAAGGCGGTATTCGGGAATGCCATAACGTAGCCAGCCGCCCGGATGGGGATTGGCTTCATAAATATCGCACTGATGTCCTTTTTGCTGTAAAAAATAGGCAGCAGAAAGTCCGCCAGGGCCGGCTCCTATAATGGCAACCTTTTTCCCTGTTGAAGGCGCCACCTCAGGACGGTAATGATGAGGAGAAGCCAGATCCTGATCGGCTGCAAAACGTTTCAGATAATCAATACCAACACCTGTTCCCTCTTCCAGCAGGTTTCTGCGGCAAGCCGCTTCACAAGGCCTGACACAGACCCTCCCGCATATAGCAGGAAGCGGATTTACCTGTTTGATTAACCCAATGGCTTCACTGTACAATCCTTTCTCAATCAATGAAATATAACCCTGAACATCTACACCGGCAGGACAGGTCTGTTTGCAGGGAGCCGCACAATCAGCATAGTGGTTACTCAACAGGAGTTCAAGTGCACTCTTACGTGATTTATAAACCTTCTCACTGTTGGTGGTGATCTCCATACCTTCGGTAATTTTGGTACTGCATGAAGGCTGCAGGTTTCTCATCCCCTTGATTTCCACTACACAAACAAAACAGGAAGAAAAAGGTTCGAGCCGGTCGTCATGACACAAGGTTGGTATCTCAATTCCATGTCGTCTGCAAAGTTGTAATATCGTTTCACCCTTTAATCCTGAAACATTTTGTCCGTTTAGTACTACGTTTATTTTATTATCCATGGTTTAATGAATTATCTTTTTTACGTTCAAAATTATTGTACTCATTTGATTTTCAGTCAACAGCAATTGCATCAAACTTACACTTTGAATAACATACCCCGCAATGGGTGCAAATGTCCTGATTGATAAAATGAACCTGTTTGCGTTCGCCTGTTATGGCATTTACAGGACAATTCTTTGCACAAACCATACATCCGGTACAGTTTTCTTCAATGACAGTATAGGTCAGTAATTCCTTACAGACTTTGGCCGGACATTTTTTGTGAAAGATATGAGCTTCATACTCGTCTCTGAAGTATTTAAGCGTAGTAAGTACGGGATTAGGTGCCGTCTGACCCAGGCCGCAAAGGCTTGCTTCCTTGATTTGAACAGCCAGCTCTTCAAGTTTCTGAATATCATCTTCTTTTCCTTTTCCAAGCGTTATTCTCTCAAGAATTTCAAGCATCCTTTTGGTACCAACCCTGCAAAAAGTACATTTTCCGCAGCTTTCTTTCCGGGTAAAATCGAGGAAAAACTTAGCCACATCCACCATGCAGGTGGTTTCGTCCATGACCACCATACCGCCAGAACCCATGATAGCGCCTGTGGCAGTTACCGAATCGTAATCGACAATGGTATCGCCAAGATAGGCAGGAATACAGCCACCGGAGGGACCTCCAAGCTGAACGGCTTTAAATTTCTTATCGTTCTGTATTCCACCGCCAAGTTTGAAAATAATATCGTTAATCGTAATACCCATAGGAACCTCTACCAGCCCGCCTCTCTTTATTTTTCCGGCCAGGGCAAAAACTTTTGTGCCTTTGCTTTTTTCAGTACCATATTGTGCAAACGATTCAGCACCATTGTAAATAATCCAGGGGACGAGTGCCCATGTTTCCACATTGTTGATATTGGTGGGTTTCTTCCACAATCCTGATTCAGCAGGAAAAGGCGGACGTTTGCGTGGCATGCCCCGTTCTCCCTCTACTGAAGCCATCAATGCTGTTTCTTCACCACACACAAAAGCTCCTGCCCCTTCTTTTATGTAAATGTCGAAGTTAAAGCCTTTCATTCCGAGAATATTTTCGCCCAGATAGCCTTTTTCTGTTGCCTGATGAATGGCTTTGTAAAGGCGTTTGAGTGCCAGCGGATATTCCGCACGGCAATAAATGACACCGTGAGTGGCTCCGATGGCATACGCTCCGATAATCATGCCCTCCAGTACAGAATGTGGATCGCCTTCCAGCACCGACCTGTCCATGAATGCACCCGGGTCACCCTCATCTGCATTGCAGATAATATATTTTTCATCTGATTTATATTGCGAGGCAAATTTCCATTTCATCCCTGTCGGGAAACCTCCTCCACCGCGCCCTCTTAATCCACTGTCGATGATGGTTTGAATCACATTTTCCCGGGACATTCCCTCATGGATTATTTTCTTAATCGATTGGTATCCCTTTCTTGATTCATAATCTTCAATGGATTCAGGATCAATATATCCGCAGTTTCGCAAGGCAATCTTCACCTGATTTTCGTAATAGCTCTTTTCAGCTGTATCGAATAAATCGGTTTTTACCACATATTCTTTGATGACCTCAGAACGTAAAACATGTTTTTCGACAAGTTCGACCGCTTTGGCTTCATCAATGCCACCATAAAGAAATGATCCAGACTCGTCAATAATTTCGACCAGTGGTTCTTTGTAACACATCCCGATACAACTGGTTTTTTTCAGCTCAAAATCAAGATTATCGGCTTTTTTCAGGGCTTCGAGTTTGTTGTAAACTTTACCGGCACCGGCAGCAATACCGCAACTGCCTAATCCAACAATGACCTGTGTTTTACTCATGTTATTTTAAGCTTTAATTGCTTTCTTTCAATTTGATTTCCTTTACAATTTTCACGGCTTCTTTGCCTGTCAGCTTTCCGAAAGTTTCTTCTCCTATCATCATGACCGGGGCAAGCGAACAGCATCCCAGACAGGCAACCGATTCCAGTGTATAAAAACCATCTTCAGTGGTTTCACCGTCTTTGACATTCAGTGCTTCTTTCAGTGAATCAGTTATTTCATTTGCATTCTGAACATGACAGGCCGTCCCATGACATACTTTAATAATGTGTTTTCCGGCAGGTTTCAATCTGAACTGCGAATAAAAGGTAGCTACACCATACATATCCGCAAGCTTGAGCCCTGTTTTCTCTGAAATACGTATAAATGCTTCCCTCGGAATATATCCGTAAATGTTTTGTGTCCCCTGAAGCAAGGGTATCAGGCTGCCCTTTTTACCTGCATACTTTTCAAACAATGGATCAAGGAGTTCAAGATCTATCGGCTTGTGAACGTTTCCTGTCTCATCCTTTTTAGGAATTCTTCTTATTCTCATAGCAGAAATTTCCGTTTAAATAGTTTTTTTTAAGCGGGGTAAATTTATTTGAATTTTGTTATCTGCAAAATGAAAAAATTTTTTTTTGATTTGATTTTTAAAAACTTTCAGGTGGGAGAGAATATCGTTATTGCAGTAAAAATTACATTTAAACTTCAGCCCCGATTAATGATTTTTTATAACTGAAAAAGCACTCCTGTTTCCTGATGATATTAAGCCGGGTGATGTCTTCGCTTTTTTTAGGTGTGTCTTTTTGTCGGGCCGAATAAATTTCTTTAAATAAAACTTTGTATCCTATTTGCCCTTGGTTGAAAAAAAAATCCACTCTGTGTTCCTCCGTGTCTCTGTGTCTTTGTGGCAAAAAAATCCACTCTGTATTCCTCCGTGTCTCTGTGTCTTTGTGGCAAAAAAATCCACTCTGTATTCCTCCGTGTCTCTGTGTCTTTGTGGCAAAAAAATCCACTCTGTGTTCCTCCGTGTTTCCGTGTCTCTGTGGTAAAAAAAAAAAATAATTCCAATTTGAAATTGATATAATCCGATCAGGCTGTTTGCCGGGCAAAACAAGCCATGAATAAGTTTTAAACGTTAAAAGAGAATGTTAAGAAGAGCAAAGAAGACCAATCTTATATCCAAGGTATTACAAAACCAGCATAGTTTTGATGTATTTCCAACAAACAGGATTAGATAATTTCTTAAAAACAAGGCTGAATCATTTTTAGAAAAACCCGGCAAATTACCATGTTCAGGATTTAGCTGAAAATACCTGCTCATATACCCTTCTGATTCCCTCTTCAAGTGAGATTTTGGGTCTCCAACCGGTGGCGAACAAGCGTGAAACATACAGAAGTTTTCGGGGCGTTCCGTCAGGTTTTGAGGTATCAAACTGTAAATCACCCTCATAGCCAATAATTTTCTTAACCAGCAAAGCTAAATCCTTAATCGAAAGATCATGACCACATCCGATATTCAAAAACTGTCTCTCATTGTAATGTTGCAATAAAAAGACACAGGCATCCGCCATATCATCCACATGGAGGAACTCCCGCATAGGTGTGCCGGTTCCCCATATTTCCACGTAGGGAGACTTATTGATTTTAGCCTCATGAAACTTACGTATGAGGGCTGGCAGAACATGGCTGTTTTTCAGGTCAAAATTATCATTGGGGCCATAAAGATTGGTTGGCATCACGGAAATAAAATTACATCCGTACTGGTCGCGGTAAGCTTCGCACATTTTAATACCGGCAATTTTTGCAATGGCATAAGGTTCGTTTGTCTCCTCCAGTAAACCTGTCAGCAGATATTCTTCCCTGATAGGCTGAGGTGCCAGTCGGGGATATATACAGCTTGACCCTAAAAACAATAATTTTTTTACCCCGTTCAGGTAGCTCTGATGAATGACATTGTTTTGAATCATCAGATTTTCATAAATAAACTGTGCACGATAGGTGTTGTTGGCAAGGATTCCACCCACTTTTGCTGCCGCAAGCACCACATATTCAGGCCTTTCTGTTTTAAAAAATTCAGAAACTGCCTGTTGATTCAATAAATCGAGTTCATCAATACTGCGTAAAACAAAATTGGTATATCCTTCAGAAATCAGTTTGCGGTGAATGGCTGAACCCACCATCCCGAGATGGCCGGCAATGTATATTTTTGCTTCTTTTTCAATCATTTAAGTTCACTTTTCTTCTTGTATCCGGTGTCGAATAAAAATTTTTCCTTTTTCATTTTCTTCAGGTCATAATTTGTCATATCTTCAATCAGTTGCTGAAGGTTATGTTTGGGTTTCCAGCCCAGCTTTGCCATTGCTTTGGAGGGATCTCCGAGCAGCAGGTCAACTTCTGTAGGCCTGAAGTAGCGGGTATCCACTTCAACAATCACCTGTCCTGTTTTAACATATTGATTGCTAAGTTGATGAAAATCAAGCCTTTCTTTGTCTATTCCGGTAATAATTCCCCTTTCATTGACTCCGCTTCCCTCAAAACTCACTTCTATTCCAAGATATGCAAAGGTTTTTCTGACAAAGTCCCTGACTTCAGTAGTCTGTCCTGATGCAATGACAAAATCCTCAGGTTCGGGTTGCTGAAGAATGAGCCACATGGCTTCCACATAATCTTTGGCATGACCCCAGTCGCGTTTGGCGCTCAGGTTTCCGAGATACAACTTGTCTTGTAAACCAAGAACTATCCGGGCTGCGGCACGCGTAATTTTACGCGTAACAAAGGTTTCACCTCTCAACGGTGATTCATGATTAAACAAAATGCCATTGCAGGCAAACATATTGTACGCTTCCCGGTAATTGACCATGATCCAATAGGCATAAAGCTTGGCAACAGCATAAGGAGATCGCGGATAAAAGGGTGTCTTCTCCGACTGAGGTGTCTCCTGTACCAAACCATACAGTTCAGACGTTGAAGCCTGATAAATTCTGGTTTTTTCTGCCATTCCCAGCATCCTGACCGCTTCAAGAATTCTTAGTGCACCCAGTGCATCAGCATTGGCCGTATATTCCGGTGTTTCAAAACTTACCTGAACATGACTTTGTGCAGCAAGATTATAAATCTCATCAGGCTGAACTTTCTGAATAATACCTATCAGATTACTTGAATCTGTCATATCGCCATAGTAAAGCCTGAAATTTACATCACTCTCATGAAGATCCTTGTAAATATGATCGATACGGTTGGTATTAAAAAGGGAAGAGCGTCTTTTGATGCCATGTACTTCATAGCCTTTTTCAAGTAAAAACTCGGCCAGATAAGCCCCGTCCTGACCAGTTACACCGGTGATAAGTGCTTTTTTCTTCATTAAATTAACAATTATTCTTTTCTCAAAAATACTTCAGAAATTTCAATGGCATCTAATTTCAAAACAACAGAACACAACAGCTTACTGAAATCGAATGAACCCGATCTTATAAAATAAAAAACCTTCCCCCTGGACAGAGGGAAGGTAAAAACACAATTAAAATCAAAAACTACTCCCTGAGGTCTTTTGGCTTACAACAACCATCTGTTTTTGTGGTGGTTGTAGTCGGACAGTCTTTTGAAGAGCCCTGCTTGCAGCAAGATTCCTTATTTTTATCTTTACAGCAATTGTCATCTTTTTTACAATCGCCTTTGTCTTTTGCTTCCTGATTGCAACATTCAGATTTTTTCGTTTTGTCGCCATCTTTCTTTTTATCATCATCGATGCTGTATGAAGATGTTGCTTTTGCTTTCATCGTAAAAACCACCTGAGAAGTCAATACCGATAAAAGTGCTATGGCAAGTACTATGACTAAAATTCTTATTGATTTCATAAAAACCTTTTTAAATTATGACACAAATATACGTTCATGATTTTATTCGCACCAAATTTTTATTAAGAATTTTTCTAAATAATTGGTTGATTTTTATCAACGTCCTGAATCAGCCCTGAGAAATAACGCCAGTTTCATAATTCAGTTCCGAACCAAACATGCTGTGGGGAATTGAAAAAATGATAATGGTAACAATAGATGCGACCAAAGCCAGATAAGGACGTCTTTTTTTCAGGTTCCCCAAGAGGGCAATCAACCAGAACACAAAAGCAATCAGTGTTTTATTGTCGGTCAGATCCCAGCCAAAGGGAATGCCTGTCCAGAACTCGCCAAAAGCATATTTCTGAACAATTGGCCCCATGATCATACCACCCAGAAAGATAAAGACAACTGTAACCCACAGATATTTATAGAAAACCTGTTTACGTGCAATGACCAGTAAGCCGGTCATATTTGACAAAAGCATGGCAAAAAACATCAGGAAAATATGCGGTATCAATATAAAAGGAGGGACATCCCCTTTATACCTTATAATAATGTTATCCTCACCTGTAAGCTTTTCCTTTGCTCCATTGTTATCGAGCTCAACAAAGTATTCCAGTTTACCTGCGGGTGGCTGTTTAGGCAATAATGCTTTCTGATATTTGTCAACCACTGTAAATTCAATTGCCTGAAATGGTTCATCAACTTTATACCTTTTAAAATATAGTACTGCCTTCCCTTCAATTTCGGAAGGTATGGTAACAGCACAATCTTTTTGCCCTTCACTTCTCGGGAAAGACATTTTAATGGTTTTTCCATTCTGAACCAATTCAGTACGCTTTGGATAAGTCGGCCCTGTTGTACGCTGATAATAAGCAGCACCAAGGGTAATGATAATGGCAATCAGCCAGATAAAAAACATTCTCATGGATATTTTTTTTTGCAAAGGTAAGGAGACTGAAAAACATATAAAAAAATTCCAATATCGCCTTCATGATCACTGCATATTTAAATTATTTTTCATGGAGGAGTAAAATTCTTTTGTTATTTTCAGAAAAGGGTTATCTTTGCTTAATAATTTTATTTAGTCAATTTCTTAATATTTTATTATTCTTACTTAGTGAACTGGAATAAAATGAGGATTAATTTATTATTAGCGATAGTTTTTAATGTTATAGCATCTAATATTCTCCATGCTCAATCAATATATATTGAATTGATTTACAAACAATTACCGGAAGACAGCATTGAAATTCAGCTAATTAAGTATTTTGATTGCGAAACGACAGGTATTTCAGATGAGGAAAAATGTCAGGTTCTAGAAAATCAGACCTTTTTGTTTCAGAAAGTCATTTCGTTAAAATGTACCGGACAGAAAGATACTATCATTTTTGCCAATTCCGGTTGTATAAATATATCCAGATATTGTCTGAAAAAAGTAGTTTATTCGGGAAAAATACAAAATAATCACTCACCTGGCGGACTCCTAATCGTATATGCTGAAAAAAATAAATCTGAATTAATTACCAATATTATTACAGAAAAGCCGGAGTCATATTTTATTATTAGCACTACAATTCCCCAATTCGGGGAAAACAATCAAAATAGCTTTAAAACCATGCTTCCTATTTATCAATGTATAAAACATCCCTATACATTTTATTATGAACCAATAGACGATGATAATGATTCGATCATCTTAGAGTTAAATGAAGTATCAACATTGAGGGAAGAAAGATATGAAGAAGCAGTAAACTTGACAGGCAAGGATATTCCCATCCCGTTAGATCCACCTTATGAAGTAATTAGATATAAAGAAGGTTGTAGTGCTGCAAATCCGTTCAATTCAGGAGAATTTATCAGCATTAAATCAGATAATTCATGCAGTTTTTATACGACAGAAAAAGGAAATTATCTGATAGGACTAACTGTAAAGGAATTCAGGAAACAAAACGTTATTTCCGAAAGGAAGATGATATTTATTTCAAAATCAATTAATTAAATTAAAATTTATGAAAATGAATTTACACACATTATTCATGTTTTTATGTTTAAGCATGATTTCTCATTTCTCCAATTCAGCCAATTATTATTGGATTGGAGGTACAGGAAAATGGACAGAACTGAACCATTGGGCCACCACCTCAGGAGGTACTACCAATCACATTCAGGTTCCAACAGAATATGACAATGTCATATTTGATGCAAACTCATTTACAGCCAATGGACAAACTGTTACACTTGATGTACATGGATACTGTAAAAATATTGACTGGAGTTCAGTAACTTTTAATGTAACCTTCACAGGCAGTAAAGATTTAAATGTATATGGATCATTAATATTCAATAGTGGAATGACTTATTCGGTTACAGGCACAGTTAATTTCCAGTCCACTTCAACAGGAAATATCGTTACAACAGCAGGTAAAAAACTTTATAGTGCAAATTTTTCCGGGCAGAATACGACAAGCGGGGGATGGACTTTGGGGAGTTATCTTGAAGTAATCAATACATTGTATTTTTATGGAGGTAGTTTTAGTTCCGGGGGGTATAACCTGAAGTGCGGAGCATTTGAGAGTTACTACAATACTTCAAAATCAATAGATTTTACAGGAACAAGTCTGATAGAGATTGGTACCTCATGGAGGATTTATCCCAATACAGTTACCACATTAAACATGGGAACTGCCAATATCCTGATTTCCCCTTCATCTTATAGTTATGTTTATTTTTATGGAGGAAATAAAACCTATAATGATATAACCCTTAGTTCAGGTAATTTACTTTATTATGTTTATTTTTACAACAACAACACCTACCGCGATATCACTTTAAATCTGAAATGTTATGCACTTTACTTTTATGATGCCTTTACATTCAGAGATTTAACCATTACCCCGCAAAATGATTTTTCGACTATTCTTTATGGTACATCGACCAACAGAAATATAACAGTTAATACCGACTATGTTTCGAGCATTTACTTTTACAATTCAGCAACATATAACGATATTACCATCAATTACAACTATACATCACCAAGCTACAATATTCCTGTTATACAATTCAGCAATAGCTGTAATATTAACAAATTAGACATTAATGTAAATGGGACTATTACACCACAGTTAAGATTAAGTAATAATAATACAATAGGGACACTTGATCTAACTCCAGGTATGTATTTAATACCAGGAGCAAACAGTACACAAACAATAGGTACCCTGCTTGCATCAGGGAGTTGTTCAAGAAGAATTTCCATTAAATCATCTTCTTCCGGGACAGCAGCAATAATTTCGGTAAATACCGGTATCGTAAATGGTGATTATTTAAATTTAAAAGACATCAATGCCACAGGAGGTGCCACTTTTATTGCCAACCACTCATTAAATCTTGGAAATGTAAATGGTTGGACAATCAGTTCGCCTTCAGCCACAAGCTATTACTGGGTAGGTGGAAGTGGGAAATGGAATGATCCCAATCATTGGTCAACTACAAGCGGAGGCTCTCCGGGAAGCTGTAATGTTCCTACACGCTTCGACAATGTGTATTTTGATGCCAACTCATTCAGCACAAACGGACAATCAGTTACCATTGATGCTGAGGCAGAGTGTAATATCATGGACTGGAGCGGTGCCTTATTCTCGCCAACATTTTATCAGTATCAGCCACTGAATGTATTTGGATCTTTCAAACTTATAACAAACATGAATTTTGGAGCAAGTTCGACAATTTGCTTTGAAAACCATGGTTCAAGTACCAATTATATCGATCTGGCCGGAAAGACATTAAGCAACCAACTGGAATTTAATAATTTACTGGCAAACAACGCCACTTACATTCTGAATTCCGACTTAAAAACAAATAAACCTGTTATTTTCAAAAAAGGCAATTTTGTTTCAAACAGTTATAACATATATGCCTATTCATTTGAAAGCAATACTTCTTATCTTAAATCACTGGATTTTTCAGGCAGCACAACAATAGAACTTTCAAATAGGTGGGATATAACTATCTCCGGGTCTTCAATATTCAACATAGGGTCAGCAAATATAAAGTTTACCGGATATTATGGTGAATTTTACGGAGGGAATCAGACTTACAACGACATTAGTTATGTTTATGGTTCAGCCTCAACAGGATATTTCAGATTGTTTAATAATAATTCAATCAGAGACCTCATCATCAATACCCCCAGCTTATTGCAAGCAGATATAATTCATAACAATACTTTTCGGGATATTTCCGTAAATATTACGTTCCCGAGTGTAACAACGTCAAGACCATACATTAATTTTTCGGGGACAAATACCATTAATTCGATTGTGTTAACGCTAAACGGACCGACAGAGCCATATCTTCAGCTTTCATCAACCAATACAATCGGAACATTAAATGTATCAGGTGGTTATGAATTAAAACTTGGAGCAAACTTAACTCAGACCATCAATAACCTGATTCTGACTGGCAGTTGTACGAAATACATAAGTATCAGTAGTACATCTGCAGGAATATCCGGAAAAATTTTCAAATCAAGCGGAACTGTAAATGCCGACTACCTTAAAATCAAGGACAATATTGCACAGGGAGGAGCAGTTTTTAATGCCAATCACTCAATAGATCAGGGAAATGTCAGTGGCTGGAATATAATTGCCAATCCTTCTGTCAATTATTACTGGGTTGGAGGATCGGGTAACTGGAACGATCCCAATCACTGGTCACTGAGTAGTGGAGGAACAGCTAATGGTTGTGCCATCCCTAGCTTTCAGGATAATGTATTTTTTGATGTTAATTCTTTTAGTAGTGCAGGTCAATCTGTTACAGTCAATATAAACGCAGAATGTAAGAGCATGACATGGTCAGGAGTAACCGGGAATCCATATTTTCAGGGGAATATGCAACTTAAAATTTATGGTTCGTTTATACTTGATCCTAATATGAATTATAATTTTACAGGCCAGATATACTTTGAATCTACCACTACAGGAAATGCCATTTCTACATATAATTTCTTATTGCCTTATGTGTATTTCAATGGCTCAGGCCTGAATACCGGAGAATGGGATATGCTGACGAATTTAAAAGCTAACTACATTTATTTCTACAGGGGCAAACTTAACAGCAATGGATATGACCTGAATTGTTATATGTTTGATGCAGCATATTCCAATCCCATTAATCTTAATTTTTCAGGAAATGGCAACATTTATTGCTCATATCAATGGAAAATCAGTACATCCTCTTCGACTTCCTTAAATTTGGATCAATACACGATCATTATGAATAATGGAGGTACTCAGTATTTTTACGGTGGTGGTAAAACTTATAATAATATTGTCATTAATAATTCAGCAACAGGGACTAATTCAATTAACTTTTATGACAATAATACTATCAAGGATCTGAATGTAACATTGGCAGGAAGCCAGTATTTCTATCTGAATGGCAATAATACTTTCAATGATATTCAGTTTGCATTCAATAATGTTACAAGTGGGAACCCAAATGTAGTCATAACTGCGAGCAACACTTTCAATGATGTCAGTTTTACTTCTACAGGCAATTACGGCCCCTATATTTACATTTATCAAAACAACAATTACAACAGTCTGTCATTTTCCGGAGTTGGCACAAGAGTGTATTTAGGAGCAGGGAAAACACAAACAGTAGGCAATTTTCTTGCATTGGGTTCAGGAAGTTACCCTGTTTTCCTGCAAAGCACAAATACAGGAACTCAGGCTATCATTTCACAAGCAAGCGGACAGGTTTGCCTTGATTTTATCTGGCTTAAAGACATTATGGCCACAGGAGGGGCAAGTTTTAATGCAGGTGTCAGCAGCACTGATTTTGGAAATAATACGGGATGGTCGTTTACTTCATGTATTGCCTATTACTGGGTAGGAGGATCAGGAAACTGGTCAGATCTTAATCACTGGGCTACATCTTCCGGTGGAAGTTTTCACCATGTAACCCTTCCTACCGCAAACGATAATGTATTTTTTGATGGGAATTCTTTCACTGCAAGCGGTCAGACTGTCAATATTAATATCCCATCTGTTTCCTGCAAAAATATGTCATGGCTCAGCTCACTTTACACCCCAACCCTGTCCGGTTCATCCTCTGAAATAAATGTTTACGGTTCGCTCTATCTGATTTCAGGAATGAATGTAAGTTATACCGGTGATTTCATGATGAGATCAAATAATAGCGGAGAAGAAATTAATACCGCGGGAAAAACTATCAGCAATATATATTTTAAAGGTACCGGAAGCTGGACACTTAAAAATGTCCTGAATGTCAGCAATTCAATTAATTTTGAAAACGGGAATCTAAATACTGCCGGAAAAGATATCAATGCAAAAAACTTTAATGTATTAACCTCCAATCCACGTCAGCTTAATCTTGGGGCATCAAAAGTAAACATCAATAGCGGGCAATGGAATATAGCAAATACATCAAATTTAAGTTTCAATAAAGGCACTTCTGAAATTATTCTGACAGGTGAAAACAGCAATTGTCATTTTTATGGAAACGGATTAAATTACAATAATGTAACGTTTAAAACCAATTCATTTCTTAATTCCACACTGACAGGTTCCAATACATTTAATGTTTTATATATCGGAGCCGGATTAAATATTTCAGCCAATTCAACACAAACTACATCAGATTTAAAGATAGAAGGTAACTGTTCGAGAAATGTATCCATCCAATCAACTACAGCAGGCACCCCCTTTGTATTTTACCAGACAAGTGGAACGGTAAATGCCAGATTTGTCAATTTAAAAGACAATATAGCTTCAGGAGGAGCAACCTTTACTGCAAATTTAAGCACCAATAACGGAAATGTTACAGGATGGACATTTACCTCGCAACCTGTTTTATCATATAATGTCTTAACCACAATGGCAAAATGTCCTTCATTAAACAACGGGACAGCAAAAGTTCAGATTACAGGAGGCACACCACCTTTCACATACAAATGGTCAACCACTGAAACAAGTGATTCAATTGGTGGATTAATACCCGGCAACTATTATGTAGTTGTAACAGATTCTAATGGTTGCAAAGACACAACTGCTTTTGTCATCACCCATCCGCCTTTAGTATCCTTCAATGTCAATCCGGTTGATGCGCTATGTTTTGGCTCATCCACAGGTTCTGCTTCATTAAACATAACAGCAGGCACTTCTCCCTTTACCTATAATTGGTCAACCGGAGCAGTCGGCTCTACCCTGTCCAATTTGCCGGCAGGAAGCTATTCAGTTACAGTTACAGATGTCAATAACTGTACTGCCTCGGCCAGTTTTTCAATAAATCAGCCGACACAATTAAATTCCAGCGTCAGTAACACTACCAATCTTTGCAGTTATGGTAATAACGGAAGCTTTACTGTTATTGCAAGTGGTGGGACCACTCCTTATCAGTATTCTTCAGATAACGGGGTAAATTATCAATTATCAAATAGTTTCAGTGGTCTGTCACCCGGCACCTATCAGGTAGTAGTAAAAGATGCCAACGGCTGTACAACCACAGCTACACCAGTAACCATTTCTTTACCTTCGGCAGCCTTAAGCCTGACAGCAACACCGACCCCTGCCAGTTGCTTCAATGCCTGTAACGGAAGTGTTGCTTTAACAGCATCAGGTGGAACTGCCCCCTATAATTATGTTGGCTCAGACTTTTATCACGATTTTTCAGGAACGACAATCAACACCAGTTTGTTCAATATTTCCAACCCATATTCTGTTCCAATGAGCCAAAATAATGAGCTTATAATTGGTTCCGGTTCAAATTCATCATGGCAAATATTTTTCTATTCGGTTGACAAGTTTAACAGACAAGCAGGTGTTTATTTTGAATTCAAAGCAAAAACGACAAACTCTTATCAAGTGATAGGATGGATGAAAGAAAACCCAAATACATCCAATTACTATGGATATCAGGAACTTGTTCATTCTTTTTATATTTCCTCAGGTGGCTATATTTATATATATGAATACGGGAACAATAGAGGTTCTATTGGCAATTATGGGCAGGGATACAATACGTATAAGATTGAACTGCAACCAAATGGAGCAAAATATTATATCAACGGAACGTTGGTTTATACATCGTCCTACTATAATGATTCAAAGTTGAGAGTTGGGTTATGCAAATACACCTATTACCAAACTTTTTATACAGATGACTGGAAAGTCAGTGGAGGAAGCACACCAACATCTGGGTTGTGTCAGGGAAATTATACCTATACAGTAATCGATTCCAATGGTTGTACTGCAACAGCATCAGCAAGTATCACTCAGCCCACCCAACTTATTGGTGGATTTACCTGCCCATCAGTACTCTGTCTGGACGATACTGTCAATTTTACCAGTTCAGTAAGTGATGGAACCGCACCTTACAGTTATCAGTGGAATTTTGGGAACGGACAAACATCAACTCAGGAAAATCCGACCTACACTTACCCTGCAGCCGGAACCTTTAATGTTACGCTTACTATAACGGATGCTAACGGATGCATTTCCACCTCAAATAAATCCATCACAATAAATCCAAAACCAATTGCCAGTATAACAGCAAACGGGCCGCTCTCCTTTTGTGCAGGAAGTTCGGTTACTTTAACTGCCAGTACCGGGAACAGCTATCTCTGGAGTAATACAGCCACCACACAATCCATTAATGTGTCATCATCAGGCACTTACACTGTCCAGGTAAGCAACTCCTATGGATGTACAAGCGTTTCCTCAGGTGTTACTGTTACAGTTTATTCATTACCATTAGCAACCGTAAGCAGCAACAGCCCCGTCAATGCAGGGTCAGATATAAATCTTAATGCCTCAGGAGGCATTGTATATAACTGGTCAGGGCCAAATGCTTTCAGTTCTTCTTTGCAAAATCCGACTATTGTCAACAGTTCACAGGCAAATTCCGGAACCTATACTGTTATCGTATCCGACAGCAACGGCTGCACTGCCCAGTCTTTTACCCAGGTCATTGTTAATCCTCCAGCTCAGGCTCTTCATTTTGACGGACAAGACGACTGGGTGAACGTTTCTTATATCCCAGCCATCAATGCTATTCCTGTTACACTGGAAGCTTATGTAAAACCGGAATACCGCACTGAAAATACTACTTTTTATCCAAATAACATTATCAGTAATGACGTCCCGGGATATTACGGACTTGGCATGGGTATCAATATCAATCAATATGGGTCTCAGGTAACTATAGAATACAAAAACGGATTCAGGACATTTTATGACAATAGTATTCAACCCAATCAATGGGTACATATTGCAGTGGTTTACAATCTGGGAAATGTCAAAACATATATCAACGGAGTATTAAAAGATCAGGTCAGTTTCAGCCAGGCACCACTTAATGGCAATACTTATATGTACATTGGTAAACACAATAATGATGCAGGCTACGGAACAAGAAGATTTTTTAAAGGAGCCATTGATGAAGTCAGGGTCTGGAACCGTGCCTTATGTGCACAGGAAATATCAGCCCATTATAGCTGTGACCTATCAGGAAATGGGAATGGTTTAGTTGCCAACTGGAATTTTGATCAGGGATTTCATAATGCAAACAATACATCTGTTACATCTTTAATTGATGCAACAGGCAATTCGAATGCCTCCTTATTCAGTTTCAGTTTAAATGGTGCAACATCTAACTGGGTTGCACCCGGAGGCACTTCAGGAAATTGTACGCCTTATCTTATTTCTGATATAAATGTCAAAGGAAACGGACAAACTATTTATGATGGAACATCCACAACAAGTTTAGCTGACCATACCAATTTTGGGAATAGCTATCCAAATGTCCCGGTAATAAGATTTTTCGTTATTGAAAACACAGGAACAGCAATACTCAATGTTTCAAATATCTCCGTAAGTGGTGTAAATTCATCGAATTTCAGCATTGGTGGAATTAGTTTCCCCTTAGCAATCGCTCCCGGGGCATCCGATACTTTTTTCATTACATTTAACGCTGCATCAATAGGCATTTACAATGCAACTGTCAATGTTTTAAGTGATGACTGTGATGAAGGAAATTATGATTATTCTGTCCGGGCAGAAATCAGTTGCTCCATTCCGTCCTTTACCAATTGTCCGGCAAATATAAATGCGAATACAAGTTCATCCAGTTGTAATGCTATTGTAAATTATTCGGTTTCAGTAAACGGAGTGCCAACTCCTTCAATGTCATATACGCTTTCAGGTGCAACAAACGGTTCCGGTACCGGTACAGGAAGCGGAACAATCTTTAATTCAGGAATAACATATGTATCCATCACCGCTTCAAATTCATGTGGTACAGATACTTGTATGTTTTTTGTCAAAGTTGCCGATTCAACTCCTCCTGTAGTGCTTACTCAGAACATTACCATTCAACTGGATAGCTCAGGTTATGCATCTATCTCTGCCTCGCAGGTTAACAACGGCTCATCTGATGCCTGCGGTATCGCTTCCATGACCGTCAGCCC
>JAAYUY010000139.1 GCA_012517435.1 Sphingobacteriales bacterium
GGAGGCAGGACAACTGAAATTTATTGAAAATGAAGGACAACTGTTCCCAGGTTTTGATGTCAGAATTTATGATGGTCATACTCCGGGACAGGTCATACCTTTTATCACTTATAAAGACACCAAAGTAATTTTTGCAGCCGACTTACTACCTTCAACCGGTCATATCCCACTTCCTTACATCATGAGTTACGACATGCAGCCCCTTGTTACCCTCGAAGAAAAAAAGAAATTTCTTGAAGAATGTGCTGATAATCAATATATAATTTTCTTTCAACACGACTATTACAATGAATGTTGTACGGTCAGACATACGCCCAAAGGCGTCAGGCTTGACCGTGTTTTCAGTCTGGAAGAATTCTGCAGAAACTGATTATTTTTATCTTCTCTCCCGTTTTTAAAATTTTTGGTTCGATATTTGAAGAATTACTTTCACTTGAGAATAATTCTTACCTATGAATACTTATTCTTACGAAGAAATCATTGAACTGTTCAGGAATCTGGGAATCAGGACGACCCCACAGAGATTGAGCATTTACCAGCTTTTGTGTTATTCCAAAAGCCATCTGACAGCAGAGCAGATTTATCAATCGCTGGCGGATAAAATACCCGGATTATCGCTGGGAACAGTTTACAAAACACTTGACACGCTGGTAGAAAAAGGCCTTGTCAGAAGATTAAAAGGTACTGATGATTCCGTACATTTTGATGCAGATTTGGATTCTCATTATCACCTCTTTTGTGAAAAAACAGACAAGATAATGGATTACAATGATTCAGAGCTAAAACAAATACTTGATAAATACTTTGAATCAAAGCAGATTGACGGATTCAAAATAAAGGAAATACAATTAAACATTATAGGTGAAACAATTTAAACTTTAAAAAAGGAGATTATTATGTCATTAGTAGGAAAACCAGCACCAAAATTTGTTGCAGATGCAGTCATTAATGGTGGTGAATTTGATGATCAGTTTACACTCGAGCAGTATATCGGGAACAAATATGTTGTATTCTTTTTCTATCCGCTCGATTTTACATTTGTATGCCCGACAGAAATTCTGGCATTTCAAAAAGCACTTCCGGAGTTTGAAAAACGCGATGCAGTAGTAATCGGATGCTCCGTTGACTCCAAATACAGTCATTGGGCATGGCTCAATACTCCGGTTGAAAAAGGTGGTATTCAGGGAGTTAAATATCCTCTGGTTTCCGACCTTTCCAAAACTATTTCAATGAATTATGGTGTTTTGGCCGGAGAATATACAGCTGACGAAGAAGGGAACTGGTCGTTTGATGGTGCCCCTCAGGCCTTCCGCGGTTTGTTTTTGATTGACAAGAATGGTGTGGTTCAGCATGAACTCATCAATCACTTCGGTCTTGGCCGCAGTACTGCAGAAGCCCTTCGTATGCTGGACGCTTTGCGCCATCTTGAACAATACGGAGAAGTTTGCCCTGCCGACTGGCACGAAGGCGAAGAAGCCATGAAAGCCAATGCAGAAGGTGTTGCCAACTATTTGTCGAAACACAAGTAAAATATTTCACATTTTTACAAGCCCTGATACTTTATTATCAGGGCTTTTTTTATGTTTGTCAGCGAAAATTTAAGCTCTAAAATAAACCATTTCAGCTTTTCTACTTGGAGAAAGAGATTTATATAGAATTCGAAAAAGTCAGCAAATCTTTCAGAGATATCAAAGCGGTCAACGAACTTTCTTTTACCATCTTTAAAGGAGATATTTACGGTTTTTTAGGCCCCAATGGTTCAGGCAAAAGTACTTCTATCAGAATGTTGCTTTCCCTCATTTCCCCTGACAGCGGCACCATCAGGCTATTCGGAAAAGACCTTTCTTTTCACAGGTATCAGACACTCAGCAGAATAGGTGCATTGATTGAAAAACCTGATTTTTACAAATATCTCTCCGCCCGAAAAAATCTTGAAATTCTGGCCAGAATATCAAAAGTTAAAAACATTTCCCGAAAGGTTGATGAAGTGTTAGACCTTGTTGGCCTGCTTCCAAGAGCAGACAGTAAAGTGAAAACCTTCAGCCAGGGAATGAAACAACGGCTTGGCATTGCCCAGACCCTTCTACACGACCCCGATCTCATTATCCTTGATGAACCGGCAAACGGTCTTGATCCTCAGGGACATAAAGAAATACGAATGTTGATCAATACACTTACCACCGAAAAGAAAATCACCTTGCTGATGTCGAGTCATCTGCTGAATGAAATAGAGGAAAGCTGCAACCGGATGATAATTATTAACAAAGGTTCAAAAGTAGTGGAGGGTGAAGTGAAGTCGCTGCTGAATACAGAAGAAATGAATGTAGAGTTCTCTTTGGATGATGTTACCAAAGCAATGTCAGCAATCAGTCAGACGCAATGGAGCAATTACTTTAACTATACAGAAGGAAGTTCTTTGTTTTTTAAAATGAATCAAAAGGAAATACCGGAATTAGCTACATTTTTCATACAGAACGGGTTAAAAATTTTCTCCATAAAGCCATTACGCACACTTGAAGAATATTTTATAAAACTAACGACAGATGACAGAGCTGGTTAAGATAGAGCTGTTTAAGATATTCAGCAGGGGAAGAACTTACATTGGCATAGGAGCCATTGTGGTAATTGTACTCGCTATCATCACAGGGGTTTATCTGGAAGGCCAGACAGCTATGGACTTTGTTTTTCAGAGTCTGAAAGAGAATTTTATTTTTCAGGGGAACCTGATAAATGCTTACTTTATTACACATCTGGTACTCAACACTTTATGGATTCACGTTCCTATTCTTGTAGCCCTGGTTACTGGTGATCTGATTGCAGGAGAAGCCAACAGCGGCACTTTCAGACTGATTCTGACACGTCCTGTCAGCCGGACAAAATTACTGGCTGCCAAATTTTTTGCAGGATGGATTTATACCATTTCTCTCGTGTTACTGATGGCTGTTCTTAGTCTTGGGTTGGGGATCATTGTTTTCGGAAAGGGTGATTTAATCGTTTTTAAAGGCACTATCAATATTTTTGAAGAAAATGATATTCTTTGGCGATTTGCTGCAGCATTCGGTTACGGAATCATCACCATGACAGCAGTCGCCTCTTTTTCATTTATGCTTTCTGCTTTTGCTGAAAATTCGATTGGACCTATTATAGGCTCTATTGCCATCATCATTGCCATTACTATCATTACTACTGTTGGTAATACCCTGACAAAACCCATAAATCCTTACCTTTTCACCACCTATCTTCCAGCATGGCAGTTCTTTTTCGACTTTGAACCGAATTATGCTAAAATTTTTCATGCCATTAAAGTTGAATTAATTTATTCGGCTGTTTTTTTGTTAATAGCAATTGTTTATTTCAGAAAAAAAGACATTTTAAGCTAAATGAAATCAATAGCTGTAATAATTATCCTGCTTAATTTTTTCATCTTGAGCCCTGTCTATCCGCAGAAAGATGCAGGAAAAATCCTGAAAGCAGTCAGCGAAAAACTTTCAAAAATAGAGAACTATACGGCTGATGTTCTGGTTAAAATTGACGTTGAAACCATAAAAATCAAAGACCGAAAGGCAAAGGTCATTTTCAGGAAGCCTGACAAATTTGAATTCAAATCGGATGGATTTATCCTGCTGCCCAAAAACAGCGGGCAGGGTGATTTTTTAAAACTCCTCAATCAACAGTCAACCGCCTTGTATGTAGGTGAAGAAATCATCAATAAAATTAAAACCTCCCTGGTGAAAATTATTCCCACCGACCCGCGTAGCGATGTTATTCTGGCTGAACTCTGGGTAGATGTCGCCCGATCACTGGTAGTAAAAATGAAGACCTATACAAAACAAAACGGCTCTTATACCGTTAATTTCTTTTACGCCATGCATCCATTTGATTTGCCCGACAAAATAGTAGTGGAATTTGATCTGAAAGGAATCAAACTCCCTGCAAAACTCTCAGGTGATCTTGAAG
Source organism: Sphingobacteriales bacterium (assembly GCA_012517435.1). Lineage (NCBI taxonomy): Bacteria > Pseudomonadati > Bacteroidota > Sphingobacteriia > Sphingobacteriales > Sphingobacteriales bacterium. Next base: position 3,958 of record JAAYUY010000139.1, read on the forward strand.
ACTTGAGTAAACATGTCAGCAAGGGCAATACAAAAGGCAAGGTAACTCTTTATTATTCAAACTATGTTGTGAATAAATAAAACACGATGTTAAGATATTCTTTCTTCTTGATTTTACTTACTCTGTCTTCCGTATTAAAGGCACAGGAGGTGAGGTTTGTCAGTGTGAAAGTCAATCAATTCGGACAGCTCTCCGAATGCAGGTTTAAAGTTTCCGGTATATCAGATACGCTGTATCTGATTGTAAATGAATCAGGCAAACTTACAGGCATTGAAGGGAAATACTCATACAAAACAATGAATGTCAATTACTTTGATCGCTATGCCAACGATGAGGAAAAAGGCAAAATCAGCCAAATCAATAACAATGATTTTACCTATTACTCCTACCTTGAACCGAAAGAAAAAGAAGGTGAAATTGCCGGTATTGGGAAAATAAAATTGGATTATTACACGGCTGACCCCGATAAAGCCGGAAAAATCAGGATGCTTGGTCAACTGGTATTGAATTACTATACCCGTCAGAATGATCCTGCTTTAAGCGGAAAAATATCGAAAGCAGGTGATGTGTTTTTTGATTACTTCTCAAGTGTGTCTGATCTGGAATTAAAAGGAAAAGTTTTAAAAATCGGAGATTATTCCTTTGAATATTATTCCCAGTATGACGATCCGCTGAAAGCCGGAAGAATTAAATCGGTTAAGGGAGAAGACAAGCGTTTTGAATTGATTTTAGTTTTTTAACTCCCCTTTGTTTTATCCCGGTTATTTTTTGAAAAATTACGACACACAGGTTACAGCATATCAGAAGCCATCATTAAAAACGTAAGAACCAAAAATCGTAAACAGTCTGACTTCTGAAGATTTATCAGAAAGTCAAATAATGACAAATTAAGATACAGACATTATTATCAACCGAAAATACCGGCTCAACCCAAACTACCGACAGCTTTTTCGACTTCTTCAAGAATTTCACATGATTTAACCAACTCTTTCATGCGAGTATGGTCAGGATAGAGGGGACGGTCGATATCAAGAAAATCAACGTATTTTCTGATAACTTCCTTAGCTTTTTTAGTTCCGGTACCGAACTCAAAGTTTCTGAAATCGAGTGCCTGAGCAGCAGCCATAAATTCAATACCCAGAATTCCATAAGCATTGTCGAGAATCTGAAAGTTTTTAATGGCAGTATTCATACCCATAGAGACAAAATCTTCCTGATCGGCAGCAGCCGGAATACTCTGAATACTTGCCGGCATCGATAAAATTCGTTGTTCGACAATTTGCATGTCGGCAGTATATTGACTAAGCATAAGTCCGCTGAACATACCTGCACCTTTTGTTAAAAATGCAGGTAAGCCGACACTCAGAGCCGGATTGTTGAGCCTGTTCATTCTGCGTTCCGACAAAACGGAAACCATAGTCACAGCAGCTCCAATCATATCGAGCGGCAATGAAACGGGTGATCCCTGAAAATTTGCACCTGATAAGGAAAGATTATCTTCAGGAACAAAAATAGGATTGTCTCCTACCCCGTTCAGTTCAATTTCTACCTGTTCGCGTGCCCATTTGACAGCATCGTGGGCTGCTCCGATTACCTGTGGAGTTGAACGCATGGAATAAGCATCCTGAACCTTATTTTTAAGCTTTTTATTGGCTAAATCGCCTCCAGCCAGCACTTTCATAATGGCAGCCGCACTACGAACAGCTCCGGGGAAGCCTCTTAATTCATGAATTCTTGGGTGATAAGGAGAAAGGTTGGCCATCAGGGCTTCGAGCGACATGGCAGCAGCTATTTCAGCCTGTTTGAGCCAGTTTTGAACATCATAAAGGAATAAGGCACTCATAGCTGTCAGCAGGTTTGAGCCGTTGATAGCTGAAAGTCCGTCACGTGCTTTCAGACCCGGAACAGGAATTCCTGCTCTGTCCATTGCTTCCTTGCCGTCAAGCAGCTCGCCTTTGTAATATGCTTTACCTTCTCCAAGCAAAAGCAAGGCTATCTGAGACATGGGGGCAAGATCGCCACAGGCTCCTACACTACCCTTTTGGCAAACATAGGGTGTAACCCCTTTATTAAGCATTTCGACAAAGGTTTCGGCAATCACAGGTCTGTTGCCGCTGTTTCCTTTTATCAACACATTAATACGTCCCAGCATGGCTGCGCGGACATATTCAACAGGTGCAGGATCTCCTATACCAGCTGCATGATTGTATATCAGATATCGCTGAAAGTCTTCTATTTGTTCATCACTCAAAACGACTTCTGAAAATTCGCCAATGCCGGTATTTACACCGTACATGATTTCATGGGCAACAATTTTTTTCTCCAGCATTGCCCTGCAAGCTTTCATTTTTTCAAAACAGTCTGGATGAATCTCAACTTTTTCATTATGGCGGGCAACTTTTACTACATCTTCAATCTTAAGATTTTTACCTGTTAATATCAGTGTCATGTTTTTTTATTTTAAACAGTTTAAAAACTCAATTATCAAGGCCTCAAATCTAAGTATTTTTGGAAATGTGCAAATTCATGAATGAGAAAATGTATTTAATCCAAAATCTATATTGAATTAACCATGCGTTTTACGGAATAAAACCTTATCTTTTGATAACCTTAATAGAATTTGATTCATGTTATTGTTGACCTTATTACCTTATTGTGTTTATTTTTGAGGAAAAATAAATAAGATGAAAATAGAGTACAATAATTTATACATCCATTTTGTTTTTACCAC
>JAAYUY010000140.1 GCA_012517435.1 Sphingobacteriales bacterium
AAATCCGCAATCCAAATCACTCATCCCCTTCGTAATATGCACAATATCAATATAGTATAACCTATTCCCGCATTTAATCCATTCACCAGTCTTTCATTCAAATCCTCTTTTTTGCAATAATATTAAATAATCTACGTTTTCAACAATAAACAAATCAGGATGAAAAAGCACTTATTATTATTAAGTTTAATGCTATTAGCTTTGACCTTTTTAAGCTGTACGACCACACGCATAGCCGTATTAACTCCCGTAAAAGACGAAAAGCCTGAATTATTTTTCACACAACACCCTGATAAACCCTATATTGAACTGGCCTACATCCAGTCGGATGGTACAATATTCACAACTCCGCAGCAACTTCTCAACGGTTTAAGGAAAAAAGCCGTTAAATTAAATGCTGATGCCATTATCCATATCAAATATGATTTTCAGGCATGGTATCCATTGGCTTCGGGCATTGCCATCAAATACAAATAATCCTGAACTCTCCTGATTTTACCTCCGGAAAAAAAATTAAAATTTTTTGTTCATAAAATACAGAACTAAAAAAACCGTTTATATTTGCACTCGAAATGAATCGCTGGTATCATGACATTAGACATTAAAAAACGTGAACTGATTGAAAAAATAGGCGTTTTTCATGAGAAATTCGGCTTTCAACCCGTAGCAGCCCGGATTTACGGATTATTGCTCGTATCGGATCAACCGGAACTCACTTTTGATGAAATCAAAGATGAGCTTATGGTTAGTAAAAGTGCTGTCAGCAATGCACTTAACCTGCTCATGAGCATGAAACAGGTGGATTACATCACCAAACCAGGCGACCGAAAACGATATTTTAAAACCAATCTGACCAACTGGAAAGTATTTATGACCGACCTGCTTCAGTTTGCAAAAAGTTATGGTAATCTTTTTAAAGAAATTTTACAAGTCAGAAATGGACATGACCCCGATTTCAACAAGACGATTGACGATCTGGTCAGCTTCATTGATTTTATCATCAACAGCTATCCTGAATTGCTGAAAAACTGGGAAAAAACAAGAATCTGATAATCTAATCTGATGACAACCAATAAAAATCATAGAAAAATTTTTCTTATTTTGGTTCTTTTAATCCTGAACTTTCTATTTATTACTAAATATGAACAAACTAAATAAGATTTTAACTGAGAGATTTTCAAATCTTATCCTGAGATTCAGGTATTGGATTATTGTGATAGTCGTTTTGCTCACCCTGTTCTTTTCTTTCTTTATTGGCAAGCTGACCATCAATCCGGATGTTTTCAGCAACCTGCCAAAAGATGACCGGGTAGCAGCGCTGTTTAACAAAATCGGGAAGGAATACGGAGGAAATGCCCAGTGTATTGTAGCTATAGAGTCAGAAAACATCTTCAGCAAAGCAACACTTGAGCATATCCGTCAAATAACGGACAGCCTGAAAATGACAGAAGGGGTTAGTTTTGTTACCAGCCTGACCAATATCATCGACATCAGGGGAAGTGAATGGGGCATAGAAGTTACCCAACTGATAGATGAATATGATATTCCTGAAGATCAGGCAAAACTGGATTCATTGAAACGCTATGTGCTGAGCAAGGAATTTTACAAAGGTGCCCTGATTTCTGAAGACGGGAAAATGACCGTCATTGCCGCCAGAATATCCGGAAATGCAAAAGAAACAGAGGTTTCGAAGCAAATTAAAACCAGGGTGATGTCGCTTGGATTACCGGAAAAAATTTATTTCGGAGGACAGCCTTTTATCGTTTCAGCTTTTGCAGATGTAATATCGAAAGACATACTGATATTAGGGCCATTGGCAGTCATCACCATTGTTCTCATCTTGCTGCTTTCCCTTCGCTCCTTTTACGGTTTTTTTCTCCCTGTTTTAAATGTAATGATCGGGGCATTATGGACTTTTGGCTTCATGGCCTTGCTGAATATTCCCCTTAGCATTATCACTTCAGTGATTCCCATTTTGCTGGTCGCTGTCGGAAGTGCCTATACCATACATCTGATTAACCGTTTTCGCGAAACAATGACAGACAATTATCAGGATTCTCTTGGCAAAGCATTGTCTTTTATAGCCGTCCCGGTATTTTACACTGCCATTACCGATATTTTCGGCTTTCTGTCATTTGCATTTGGTTCCTACCTCGATATGATCAATAAGTTCGGGCTTTTTACCTCATTTGGTATTGCCTGTGCGCTTATATTATCACTGACCTTTACACCTGCTGTCATGTCTGTTTTACCTTCCCGGAGGCTGGGAAAAAAAGCAGCTCAACTTCAAAACAGTACAATAGATAAGTTTTTAAGAAAAATCAGCCTGATCGGATTTAAAAAGCCCGGAATGGTCATAATTACCTGGCTGGTATTTGCAGTCGTATCCTTAACAGGAGTTTTTTCCATTGAAAGGAATGTGGACCT
>JAAYUY010000141.1 GCA_012517435.1 Sphingobacteriales bacterium
CAGGCGGGAGTATAGTCGCATGGGAATGGTATTTCGGAGATGGCGACAGTGCATTGACCAGACACAGCAGCCATCAGTATGTATTGCCCGATACTTTTCGGGTCAAACACATTGTAAGCTCGAATACCGGCTGCAACGACACACTTATCAAATCGGTTATAGTCAAGCCCAATCCGCTCGATTTGCATGAAACACCCTATCTTTCATCATTGAAGAAAGGACTGGTGGCATATTATCCTTTTGAGGGAAATGCCAATGATTTGAGCGGGAATAACAGGACAGCCAATGTTTACGGAGCTTCACAAACCACAGGAATCATCGGAAATGCCTATAGTTTTAACGGAAGCAACAACTACATAGAAAGGCCGCCAGATACCGGATTTATTCCTGGAACCAGAAGCTGGACAATATCTACATGGTTTAAAACCGCAGGAGCAAGCGGCAACAACAGAATGTTACTTTTCTGGTACCGCTGTGGTGCCAATCCTTCCTGTGGATCCAATGACGGAGCCGAATACGCACTTATGCTGAATACTGCCGATTATTTACTATTTTACGTCCGTGATGACAACATGGGGACGGGTGCTGCCAAAACACTTACTTCACCTTTCACTGTTGCTGACAATCAATGGCATCTTGCAACAGGCGTTCTGGATACCTATAAAGATACCATGTACTTTTACATCGACAATTGCTGTATTGCCAAAATGTACTACAATTCAGCAGCACTGACATCCGGTTTGGTCAATGTTCCTTTTGAGATAGGACGAACATATAAAACCGGCTGGGGCTCCCCTGACAATTATTTTTCAGGCCTGCTCGATGAAGTCAGGGTTTATCATCGTGCTTTGAATCCCAAAGAAGTATTCGCTCTTTATTATCTGGGAAAACAACCTGAAATATCCCTGAAAGACCAGAAAGTATGCAAGTCAGACAGCACTTACATTCAGATTATTCACCCACAGTATGGAATTAATTACCAATTAATTAATGCACTCACAAATCAACCTGTCGGAAACGCAAAAAGAAACTCCTGCGGAGATACTCTTCTTTTATCTACCGGAAGTGTAATGGATACCATGTATTTTAAGGTTTCTGCCTACGATACCCTGACTAAATGCCTGACTATCCTCGACACCGTTTTGATGGTAAGCAATTTCCCTCAACCCCTGCCCTCTTTTACAACTAATGACACCATTCAGTGTTTCAATGAAAACTATTTCAGGTTTTATGACAGCTCGACCATTTCATCAGGTACACTAAGCCGGCTATGGAAGTTAGGAGACAATACTACCTCAAATCTTGCCAATCCGGAGCATAAATACGATTCTGCTGCCAATTTTACAGTCAGGCTGATTTCAATTTCAGACCATAATTGCCGGGATTCGGTTCAGAAAACTGTTACCGTACTTCCTTCTCCGGTAATGACCATCAATATGGATGAAATTACCCTATGTGAAAAATCTGCCACTGAAATAAAAATAAACGGAGCATTGTATTACCGATGGCTGGAAAATGACGGGATTCTTTATTCGAGTTCGGATAGCGATACGGTTATCGTTAGTCCCGACACTTCTGTTTTATACAGAATAGAAGGAAAAAACATATATGGCTGTCCCGACACCATTCAGTCAAAGGTGAATGTTTATCCATTGCCACTGGTTGATGCAGGGAAAAATGATACCATTTGTTAC
>JAAYUY010000142.1 GCA_012517435.1 Sphingobacteriales bacterium
ACTCCACCGGTACCATGCAAAGGAGTGTAAACAATTCTGATCTTTTCTTTTCCGGCAATATCAGGGTTAAGGAGCTGCTTTTTTACTTCTGAAAGAAAGGCTTCATCTACCTCTTTCCCGATTTTTTCAATCATTTCCGGATTTCCTTTGGTTTTTACCTCAGCAATGCTTTTAATCTTAAGCACTTCTGCAATGACATTTTTGTCGTGATGAGCTACCAGTTGTGCACCATCGTCCCAATATACCTTGTAACCATTATATTCTTTCGGATTATGAGAGGCAGTGATAACGATTCCGCTCTGACATTTCAGATACCTGACTGCAAATGAAAGCTCCGGTGTAGGACGCATGCCATCGAATAAAAACACCCTGATACCATTGGCAGTCAGGACGTTGGCCGTGGTAGAGGCAAAAAGGAGGTTATTGTTGCGACAGTCATAGGCAATAACCACCTTAATCTCCTGCCCTGCAAAGCACTGATTCAGATAATTGGCCAGCCCCTGGGTAGCCATCGAAATGGTATAAACGTTCATACGGTTTGTACCAGGTGCCATAATTCCCCGCATACCTCCCGTGCCAAACTCCAGATGGGTATAAAAGGCATCTGTCAGTGTTTTAGGGTCATTTTCAAGCCAGTTGCTGACTATTCTTCTCGTTTCCTCATCAAAGGGTTCTTTTGTCCATATTCTGGCTGTTTCAATAATTTTTTCATCCATTTCTGTCATTTTCCTTTCATTTTAAAATATTCATTTCCTTCAGGCAATTTTTCAGGCTGGACTGCCACCAGGGAATTTTTATGCCAAAGTCATTTTTTATTTTCGTTTTATCAAGTACACTGTAGGGTGGCCTGACGGCTTTTGAAACAAATTCATGTGACCTGACAGCTTCCGTTTCACACGCTATCCCGGCCAGTTCAACAATGGTGCAGGCAAAGTCGAACCAACTGACTGCCCCTTCTCCCGAAAAATGATAAACACCTGATTTTCTATAGTTTTCATGAAAAATAATTTTCATCACAGCTATGGCCAAATCATAGGCATGAGTAGGATTACCAATCTGATCATATACTACCCTGAGCCGGCCGGTTGTTTCCGCTTTGTTGAGAATTGTTTTGACGAAATTGTTCCCAAATGCCGAATACAGCCATGACGTCCTGATAATCAGATAATCCGTACAAATATTTATGATTTCAAGCTCTCCGTCCAATTTTGTTTTACCATAAACGGAAACAGGAGCAGGCCTGTCGGTCTCAGTGTATGGGATATTCTTTTGACCGTCAAATACAAAATCAGTTGAGAAATGAATCAGCCTGATATTCTTTTCTTTACAAATCAATGCAAGATTTTTCACTGCCTGGCGATTTATCAGATCAGCCCGCTCAGGTTCATCTTCTGCTTTATCGACAGCCGTATAGGCAGCACAATTTATCAGTACGTCAAAGCGTTTATCAGAGAAGAATCCGACCAAAGCCTTTTCGTTTGTGATGTTTAGTTCATCAATATCGGTAAACAGAAAGCGGGTATCAGGAAAATTTTTACTGATTTTCTTAAATTCATTTCCCAGTTGTCCGTTTGCTCCGGTCAGCAGAATATTTTTCATCAGATGGTTTCAGTTTATCAATAAAAGGCAATTTTTGGAGCATGCTAAAATACAACATGTAAATAATCCCGTGAAAATTGTTAATAAGTCAGTTTTAGCCACCTCAAAGTGCAGTATATTTTTGTATCGTTTAAAATATAAGATTCTATGCGTAAAACAATATCATGTCAGGGTTTGTTGCTGATTATCCTTATCACCCAACTGAATATCAGTAAGCTGAAGTCGCAGCCCACCCTCATCGACACCGACCCTATCAGTGTTTTTCATTCAGCCAATGAATTGTATCTGAATGAAAAATATCAGTCAGCCATTGACAGGTTCAGGGAATATGTCCGCCTTGACGACAGTTATCTTTTAGGTGCCCGTTCAGAATTTCTGATTGCCAGTTCGGCAAAAGAGCTGAATTTAAGCACTACCGAAGCCCTGTTCCTAAGTTACATGGAAAAATATCCTGAACAAAACAAGGATAATTCAGTATTTTTCGAGCTTGGAAAATTCTACTTTTACAAGAAAAAGTACGACAATGCACAAAAATGGCTGAGCGAAATCAGCAATCCCCGCAGCTTAGGTCAGGCCGAAAGCCATGAATTTTATTTTATGCTCGGGTATTGTTTCTTCAGGGATAAAAAATATGACAAGGCTTTGACAGCTTTTTCCAGAATTGATGAAAACAACAACAATTATTTCGGGCTGGCAAATTATTACAAAGGCTGCATTTATTATCTGCAGGACAAGCCTGAAGAAGCGCTCAAAAGATTTCTGAAAATTGAAAAAGATGAAAAATTTAACAGGATTGTCCCTGCCTACATTACACACATCTACCTGCTTCAGAAAAAATACAATGAGGTAGTTACCTATGGCGAAAAAGCCCTTCAGATCGCCAAAATCGAGCGTGCCAACGACATTAAAGCCTATATGGCTGAGGCTTATTTTCAATTGAAAGATTATGAAAAATCAATGTCTTTTTACAAGGCACTGCTGGATGCCGGACATAAATTCAGTGAAAGTGACTTTTACAACTATGGCTATACATTATTCAAAAACGGACAGTATCAGCAGGCCATCAGTATTTTTTCAAATATCGTCATCAAAGAAAATGAGCTCGGGCAAAATGTATCATTTCTGATGGGAACAGCCTACCTGCTGACCGAAGACAAATATAAGTCAAGAAACATGTTTTCTTTTGCTGCCAAATTTGATTTTGATAAGAACGTAAAGGAAATCAGTGCTTTAAACTATGCAAAACTTTCTTATGAACTGGGTTTTGACAAGGAAGCCATCAGCTCTCTGAAAAAATTTATCACCGATTTCCCATCGAGCAGCTATCTGGAAGATGCGCAGTCGTTATTGAGTCAGTTGCTTGTCAACACTTCAAATTACAAAGATGCCATTGAAATCATCGAGGGACTTAAAACCAAAAACAATAATCTGATTGTTACCTATCAGAAACTCACCTATTTCTATGCCCTTGAATTTTTTCAAAACAAAAAATACAACAAGGCTAAAGAATACTTTATCAAATCAATACAGACCAATGTTGACAAAAAATATACAGCACTGGGTTATTTCTGGCTGGGAGAATGTTACTATCAGCTTGGAGAAATTGAAAATGCACAACGAGAATATAAAAACTTTGTCTGGGTCAGTGAGGCTAAAAAAACGCCTTATTACAGCATTGGTTTTTATAACCTGGGATATACCTACTTCAAACAGGAAAATTATCAGGAAGCCCGGTCAAATTTCAGCAAATTTATCTCTCTCGAAACAGAAAATACCCGTAACAACAGGGTAAGTGATGCAACCGTACGTCTTGCAGATTGTTATTTTGCTTTAAAAGACTATCCAAATGCCATCAATTACTATAATAATGTGATCAGCAACAACACACAGGATGTCGATTATGCCCTTTATCAAAAAGCCATCATCCTTGGGCTTCAGGATAAAAACACTGAAAAAATGGATGTTTTACGTCTGCTGACCACCCGCTACACCAGTTCGCCTTATATGGATGACGGATTGTTCGAAATAGCCAACATGCATTTTATGACAGGCGATTATACATTGGCACAGACTAAATTTAACTATCTGATACAGGAGTTCCCGAAAAGTCCCTATTATCTTGCTGCAAAACTCAAGGTAGGACTGTCGTATTACAACATGGACAGAACCGAACAGGCACTTCAGGTTTTCAGGGAAATAATCACCCAGTATCCCTATTCAGCAGAAGCCAGAGAAGCTTTCAAAGCTGCAAAAGAAATTTATATTGATATGGGCAAAGCAGATGAAGTCTTTAAACTCATGCCCCAGCAAAGCCTGACATCTTCTTTTCAGGATTCAACCACCTATAATTCGGCATTCAGCTATTTTAAAAAGGGTAAATATGCCGAAACCATTACTAACATGGAAAAATACCTACAGAAATTCCCCAACGGATATTTCTCGGTAAATGCACATTATTATCTGGCTGTCAGCGCTTTGTCATTATCCCGTAAAGAGACTGCCCTCGAACATTTTGAAGAGGTCATTATGAAAAGCCCGAATGAATTTGTGGAAAAATCTTTAAAAAACGCAGCAGAAATAAGATTTTCCATGATGAACTGGGAAAAAGCCCTTCAATATTATATTCAACTGGAAGAAATTGCCATCATTCGCGACAATACCCTGCTGGCACTTGCCGGTCAGATCAGGTGTCATTATAAACTGGGTGAATATCAGCAGGTAATTCTCAAAGCACAGAAAATGCTGGGTATTTCTTATGCCTCAGCAGAAAACAAAACTGAAGCCAATTATTATATCGGGAAAGCCCAGCTTGAACTGAAAAATTACGACCTCGCCCTAAATTCTTTCAAACAGGTAATAGATGCCAATCGCGGAGACCTTGGCGCTGAATCAAAATACCTGACTGCCTATATTTATTTTCTCAAGGAAAACTACGACCAGACCATAGATGAAATTCTTGAGCTTAAAGACAAATTTGCCAATAATGATTATTATGTAGCCAAAGGATTTATTTTACTGGCTGATGTAATGGTCAAAACGGGGGACTTGTTTCAGGCAAAAGCCACACTTCAGAGCATCATCGACAATTATCAGGGAGAAGAACTTAAAAAAGTAGCAGAAGAAAAACTGCTTGAAATTGAGGGACTTGAAAAGAATCTTGAAAATTCACAAAATGGAAATAACAATGAATAAGAAAAGCAATATTATGAAACCGGTATATATCATCTGCATTTTTGCTTCATTAATGCTTTCGTTCAGCCTGCAGGCTCAGCAAACCGATACCAGTAACAAAGCTTTTAGCGAAACCGTTGATGTAGTCAGGCCATACCAGCCAAAAATCACAGATGCTGTCAAACTGGATGTGGTGCCTTCCGGTGAAAAGCTGGAAATTCAAAAGCCGCAGATTACTTACACTGCCAAGGCAAAACAATTTCAGGTACAAACCACCAATACCAACAAACTTCCGGCAATTAATTTCACCAAATCACCACGTAAAGATTTCGATCACTTTTTTATCAAGGCAGGTGCCGGTAATTACATGAATATCCTTTTTGATGCCAACTATAATTCCACCATGCTGCCCGATCGTTCACTCTCGGTCAGGCTGCTGAATCAAAGTGGGAAATCTACCTTCAAATACAGCAATTATGGTGAGCAGCTTGCCGATATTACCGGAAGAATGGAATTTGGAAACAAATCGCTGTCCGGAAATATATTTGTGAAGAACAACAGATACCACTTTTTTGGCTACTCCCCTGCCGATAGTGTAAATGCTGATACCATCGATCCGCTGAAAATCAGGCAAAATTTTCTGGTTGAAGGATTTAAAGCCTCCTTTAACAATGAACTAACCCCCAAAGAAAAAATCCGTTACTGGACAAGCCTTGATGTTTACAACCTGAACGATTTTTACAAGAAAAATGAGTTGGGACTTGGTTTCTATGGCAAGATAGAACAGTATTTCAGCGACAATCCTATCCGTTTCGAAGCTTTGATACACCATTACCTGCACTATAATGCGAATACTCCCAATTCGCACCGTACTTATTTCAATGTGCAGGCTGAATATATTTTTATCCGCGATAACTGGCGTGCTGAAATAGGTTTTGCCGCCCCAACGGAATCAGACACACTTGTTGCCAAGACACATTTCTATCCGAAAATTCTGCTCGAAGCCAGTCTGGTTGAAAGCTATTTCAACATCTTTGGCGGATTGACAGGCAACCTGACTGAAAATACTTATTTTTCAATTGCAGAAGAAAATCCATACACTGTTCCGTACTATGAACTCCGCAACAGCAACAATAAATTTGAAATCTTTGCCGGTGCAAAAGGAAGTATCAGCAGTAAATTCCGCTACCTTTTCAGATTTTCCTACCACAACCTTGAAAATGTATTACTTTTTGTAAACGATACCATCTCTGCCAATAATTTCCTGCCTGTTTACGATTCTTCAAATACCAATCTGACCAAAATCCATTTTGAGGCTACTTTTAATCCGATCAGCAATTTGTCGTTTTTTGCCAGCTTCAACTATAACCAATACGACCAGAATCCACCCGAACCCAAGCCATGGCATATTCCTGCTTTTGAATCAAAATTTTCAGCTCAATATTGCATCCAGAAGAAAATATATTTTAACCTTGATTATTTCTTTTTTAGTAAACGATATGCCAAAAACTGGGACGACTTAACCAATCCCATTGAGCTGAAACCCATCAACGACCTCAATCTGGGCATTTCCTACAAGTTTTCAGACAGGTGGGCCATTTTTTTCCAGTTTAACAACCTGCTGAATGACAAATACAGTTACTGGAATAATTATGAACTCAGAGGGTTTCATTTCCTTGCAGGCGGCAAAGTCAATTTCTGATGCCACATTAATTCTTTTGCTGGCATACGTTTTGACATTCTCCTCTTAAACCTTTATATGTGCCGATATATATTTCTGGTATTCCTCACGCTTATAATCAGCATTTCAGAAATATCTGCACAGCAATTAATGGGTTTCCCTGCAAAAATCGTAGATGGCGATACAATGGCCTTAATCTCTCTCAGGGAAGTGGTCATCACCGGGAAGATGTCGCCTGCCATGCGGAAATGGTATAAGCGAAACGAAAAACTCATCAGGAATGTCAGAATTGTTATGCCTTATGCAAAAGCAGCAGCAGCAAGGCTGGAACAGATTGACAGGGCTATGGCTGGTATTAAAAATGAAAAGGTTAGAAAACAATATTACAAAGAGCAGGAAGAAAAACTCATTCAGGAATATGAAGCTGAAATGAGAAAACTCACCTTTTCGCAAGGGAAACTACTCATCAAGCTTATCGACAGGGAAACCGGAAAGTCTTCCTACAAAATTATTTCAGAATACAGAAGTTCGTTTACTGCTGCATTCTGGCAGGGTTTTGCCCGTATTTTCGGATATAACCTGAAAGCTACCTACGATCCGTATGAAGATCAGGATATTGAAAGGGTTATCAAACTGCTTGGATACGAATAAAAGCGGTTATTCCTTCTCTTCTTCTTTCTCTTCCTGTGTTTTTTCAGGATAAAAATTTTCAGGGATGGGATATGATTTATGGCTGCCTTTCTTTAAAATTGCTTTTCTTTTCTTGATTCTATCCATCAAAACGCCTTCTTTTTTTGTTAATTTTCCTCCTGGCATAACTTCAAATTTTCTGCAAAGGTAAATCCTCTTTTGGCAAATCAGCAAATTAATAAAAAATATAGTTTATTCCTCCCGAAATTCCTTCATGAATGATCTTTCTTTCGTTTTTGATCCGCTCAAAGACTTCGCTGTTGCCGTTTTTCACTTTGACCATCATGACCCCAAAAACAATCTCAACTTTATATTCGTGTTCCAGAATTTCTTTCAGGCTCATGGCAGGCTCCACCGGCTGGCTCAGACAAATAAACATGCTTTTCTGAAAAATACTTTTGTAATTCACTTCAAGGTTGAATTTTTTACAAAGTAAATCAATCTTCTCAAGCGTACTTTGACCGGGGGAAATACCGTTTAACGAAGTTAATATGAATAAAATCTTATTTTTCCGGTGAATAATGACAGGTATATCAGGAAACTTCTCAGCCTGAGATGTAATAAGTGTCCCGCAACAGGATTTCTCCTGAAACATCCTTACTTCCAATGGAATACGGCTTTTTTTGACCGGTTGAACCGTCCGGTGATGCAAAACCTTTGCTCCTAATCCGGTAAGCTCTGCGGCATTATCATAATTCATTTCCTTAATCTGCACTGCCCATGGATAATATTTAGGATCGGCATTGAAAACACCCTGAACATCTTTCCAGATGATAACCTTGTCAGCCTTCATCACAGCTCCCAATACAGCAGCCGTATAGTCGCTTCCCTCCCTGCCCAGCGTAGTGGTCAGTCCGTTTTGCTGAAAACCGATAAAACCTTGTGTAACCGTAATCTGATGAAATCCATTGTTCATCTCCTCCAGAATAAGTTTCCTTGTTTTATCCTCATCAATACAGGCATTCCGATGATGCTGGTCGGTGCTGACTGTTTTCCGTGCATCCAGAAAATAACTGTCAAAACCTTTGTCAAGCAGATAATGATGTATAATACTGCTTGAAAACACTTCCCCAAAACTGACAACCTGATCGTACAACACCTCATAGGGATAACCGGCATATTCTTCAAACTTATTTTTCAAGTCGTTGAAATGCTGCCATAAAGAGTTGATAACCGGATGAAAATTATGAAAATCAAGCTGGTTGATAAAACTAAAATGAAAAGATTTGATGCTGTTAAAAGAATCATTAAATGTCTGACGGTTGTGATAATAATCAGAAATAAGGTTTTCGAGGCGGTTGGTGGTTTTATCAAAAGCAGACACCACTATGAATAATTCATCATGCTTAAATTCACTCAGAACCCTTGCTAATGTCTTTAATGAAGACGGTTCTTTCAGAATTCCACCACCAAATTTAAAAATTTTCATCAAACGATATTAAATTAATTTTGTTTAACTATAATTGTACCCTGATTTAAAAATAACTTATAAAAAATTTTCTGCAAAAATAAGTAGCTATGTTAAGCAAAGTAACTACCCTGAATCAATTTATTATTGAAAGGCAGGCAGACTTTCCGTATGCCAAGGGCGACCTTTCCAGTTTATTGAGCGATATCGGAATAGCAGCCAAAATCATTTACCGTGAGGTAAGCAAAGCCGGCCTTGTCAATATTCTGGGGTCCCTTGAACAGATTAATGTTCAGGGAGAAGAAGTTAAAAAGCTGGATGATTTTGCCAATCAGCAGTTGATTACTGCCCTGAAAAACGGGGAAGAATGTTGTGCTCTTGCCTCCGAAGAGATGGAAGATTTTCTGCCCATCAATCATAAAAACGGGAAAAACCCAAAATATGTGGTGTTATTCGACCCGCTTGACGGCTCGTCCAATATTGATGTAAATGTATCGATAGGCACCATTTTCGCCATATACAGACGCATCAGTGAGCCCGGAACGGTAAGCACAATAGAGGATTGCCTGCAGTCGGGACGGAATATGGTAGCAGCAGGTTATATCATTTACGGTTCATCGACCATGTTGGTTTATACCACCGGAAACGGGGTAAATGGCTTTACGCTCGATCCTTCTATCGGTGAGTTTTGCCTGTCACACCCCGATATTAAAATTCCGAAACGTGGAAATATTTATTCCCTCAATGAAGCTAATTTTGCTGAATTTTCCGAAGGACTGAAAAAATTCATCAACTATATCAAGGATGAAGGAATAGAAGAATACGGGAAATTTTCCTCCCGCTATATCGGCACATTGGTCAGCGATTTCCATAGAAATTTATTAAAAGGAGGCATTTTTATTTACCCGGGGTCGAAAAAAAATCCAAATGGAAAACTACGCCTTGTCTATGAAAACAACCCAATGTCTTTCATTATTGAACAAGCTGGCGGAAAAGCTACCGATGGAAAAGGAAAAAACATCCTCGACTATAAACCTGAGAAATTACACCAGAGAACACCCTTATTTATCGGCTCTTCAGACCTCGTTGACCTTGCCGAAGAATTCATACAGCGATACGGCTGATGACAGACTGACATATTCTTGTGGCTTTCACCATTTTGGCATAATTATTATTATTTTTGAGGCTTAATTTAAAACTATCATCAACCCAATAACAAAAGAATTATTTTTTTAATGACAGAAAAAAGAGAAGCCACTTCACTGGAGCAATTGAAAAACACTATCATTCAGGCTATTCAGGACAAAAAAGGGAACAACATTGTCAGCATCGATCTCAGGAATCTGAAAAATCCGATTACCGATTTTTTCATCATTTGCCACGGTACATCCGATCGTCAGGTGGAAGCTATCGCAGAAAATATTGAAAAAGAGGTATTTCTGAAAAACAAGGAAAAACCTTTTGTCAGAGAAGGCTATCAAAATAAGGAATGGATATTGATTGATTACTTCGATGTCATTGTTCACGTTTTTTTGGAGGAAAAAAGAACATTCTTTGATCTGGAATCACTTTGGGGAGATGGTATCTTAACGACTTATAACTAATATTTATGGCTACTAAAAAAGAAGATAAAAAGACTCATAACCCGGAAAATAACGGCAACCTGCCCGGAGAAAAAAAGAAATTTAACTTTTACTGGGTTTACATACTGATTATCATTGTTTTGTTTGCAACTTACCTCATTCCCACCGAATATAGCAAGGAAACCAACTGGGTTGAGGTAAAAAAGATGATTGAAAAGGGTGATATTGAAAAATTTGAAGTCATCAACAATGAAATGGTCTTTGTTTACCTGAAAAAAGAAGCACAGGAGAAGGATGATTACAAAAACGATTTAAAAAAACCAGCCTTGGGAACTAACCAATCTGGCCCTCACTACCGGTTTAATATTCCGGATCCGAAGGATTTTCAGGAAAATGTAGATAAAATCACCACCGAAAAAGGCCTTGAATCCATCCCCATCAGCTTTAAGAAAAAACAAAACTGGGGACGGGAAATCTTCAGCTGGCTTATTCCCATCGGCTTAATGGTTTTGCTATGGGTCATTATCATGCGAAGATTTTCAGGTGGCCCGGGAGGTGCACAGATATTCAATATCGGTAA
>JAAYUY010000143.1 GCA_012517435.1 Sphingobacteriales bacterium
CGTGCATCCAGCTTACGAACAATTTTATGCTCATCAAACCAATCGGGAACAGTTGTTTCATCAAAAGTGGATAATTCCGCTGATTCAACAGCATCATCCCCGGCTAATTGTCTGATTTTGTTAATGATAATGCCCAATTCCACTCCGCCTATCATGGCAGCTTGTTGAAGCGTAGTAACTTTAGCTATTGTTTTACGCAAAATAGGATTTTTTAGTTTGGAAAATGCAGGTACCAATCTGATCAGCTCGTCTTCCACCTGAGGATAGGCTTCAAGCAGGTCATATATTTTTGTTTTCGGGGTGATAATTAACTTGTCCATAATCATGACTTTGTTAAATGGAAAAAGATGTTTCAGTTTGCGTAGCTCAGCAATCTCTGCTCTCCTTCGAGTTTCCTTGCGTTTGTCAGGTCTTGTGTTACTTCAAGTGTTCCGAGATATTCTCCCTTTTCATTTCTGACAGCAAAATACTCAATGAGAATAAATCTGCCTTTCATGTTGATCCAGAATGGAGCTTTACTGGCTTTGCCACTTTTGAAATCATTTAAAATCTGCTCGACAACGTGCACAGAATGAGGAGGATGACACATCCTGACATCACGGTTGATAATGGCTTTACTTCGGTGAAAAATCCGGTCTCCTTCTGAAAAGAACTTTACTTTATCGTTTTTATCAACAAAGGTAATGTCAACGGGTAATTTTGAAAATATGCCGATAAGTTCATCCACAGCGAGTATTCCCGTAGGAAGATTAATATGACCAGCTTCGTGAATTTCTTCCCCATTTTCCTGAATTCCTTCTGGAATCCATTCTTTATCAGGTACATACAAACAATATCCTATGGTCATGGTCTGTCGATGAATTTCGTACCATTCTGATTCGCTGAGGGTATCCATACACATTGGCAGGAGGATTTCTTCTTCCTTCATGATCATGTCGGTGATGGATTTTGAAGCGGGTATCAGAACCATCTGAATCATACCAGATATATCTTCAAAACTTAGTTTTTCATTTACTGAAAGGGACTCAATGGCTGCTTTCAGCAGTTCCCGGGTTTCATTGTGTTTGCCCCACATGACTTTTGGGGGGCCGGTAATGCCATGTTTTTCCAGAAAAGGGAAAAGCAGGTTTTCTTTTCTCAGATAATGTTTTTCGACATCCATCAACTGATTAAACAAATCCCTGATTTTCATCAGATATGCAGGTATTTCGTCTTCAGAGTTCAGTCCGCTTAGCATGATATACTCTTCATTTAGTTTTGCGACAACTTTTTCAAGTTCCCTGTTCTCTTTTTTGAAAACATCTGCCGGATGTCCTTCCGGTATCTCTTTGGCAGCACTTTGATCGATGTGTCCTTCGAGCACCTGTGTATGGATGTCGCACAGCCGTAGTACTTCTTCTATGGGTAGTCCTTCACTGATGAGTTCCTGCTCCACTTCCACTACATCATCATAAGGTATTGACGACATCAGCTCAATCATGCGTTTTCGCACCATTTCGGGCGCTTCACCTTTGTGAAGCTGAAGAATCATGTGCTTTAACAGCTCCTTTTTCTTTTCAGAATTATTTATTAATTCGCTCATTGTCAGATTTTTAAGGAAATTAAAAAAACGTTTAAATACGTGAAAAAGTCGGCTTTTGTCTCTTAGCCTTTTATCATGGTCAAAACCATTTTAAATTTTTCACTTGCCTTTACAGCATGGGGAATGTTGGCAGGCATAATAATGGATTGACCTGCTTCAAGATGAAATGGCTTTTCGTCAATCACAATTTCTGCTTTACCGTCAACTACCTGTACGAGAGCATCAAAAGGTGCTGAATGGGTGCTGAGCGACTCTCCTTTGTCAAAGGCAAACACGGTTACATTCCCTGCCGGGCATTTGATAAGTTGTTTGCTAACTATGCTATTAGTCTGATAATCAATTATATCATTAAAAGTAAAGATTTCAGATCTGCTGAATTCTATGTTCATTGTTCTGGTATTTAAAAGATTAAAATTATTTTTTCGAGTTAAAAAATTCAGGGGTTACCGTCATCATCAGCCATCCCCAGTTGCTTGTTTCTGTGGAGGAACCACCTCGGAGAAATTCAAGTGAAGCTGTTCCTAACATTTGGGAATAACCACCGCTGAATGTTACCCAATCGTTCCATTTGTAATTCAGGTAAAAGTCAAGCTCATTGCCAAGGGCAGCATCATAGCTTTTATTGTTAATCTTGTCAAAAATTTGTGCAGCCGAGGAAAAATTATGTATGTCAAACCCCGGATTCCATTTGCCTGCTTTATAGCTGATTTGAAGATAATTGTCCTGAAGACCAACACTGTTGAGGTGGTTTCCGACATAAAAGTAATCGAGATGCCCATTGAATTTATGGTTTGTGCCATAAAAAGGTGTAAATGAATTATTTTCGCTTCCGGCTGAATTTTGAGCTGTCCCTGATAAGCGTTCAAATCCAAGCGTCAGATTCAGTTTTTTCTCAAGAAAGGAGGCACCGGCTTCAGCTGAAACATAATATGCATTCAGGTTTTTGTTGGTGGCATCTTTCCCTGTCTGATAATAAGCAGAGGCTGCCAGACGGTAATTGTCATTGATTTTGTAGGTCAGGCGGGTACCGGCTGTCTGACTGTATATAATGCTGTATTTATTGGTTACACTGTCAATTTTTGTAATAAGCTGATTCCCGTTGTTGAGCACTAAAATACTCAGACCTAATTTTTCTGCGATGTCTTTATGCAGCCATAAGTATTGCATGGCCTTATAATTATTGCTGACAGTAAAAGGAATTGAGGGAACAGCATTTTGATTATAGGCAATACCGAGGTCGGCATTAAAGAGCTTTTTATCTGTAAACTGAATCAAGGCAGCATCATGGCTTCTTCCCTGTTGCGACCAACCAACGTTTCCAAAAATCCGGTGATCATCATAAATGATTTCCTGCCTTCCTGCCTTCAGGGCAAATTTATCATTGAATTTAACTTTTGCCCATGCTTCATGCACTGAGGTCAATCCATCCGTTATATTTAACTGTGGCTGGCTACCCCATATTCTGATGTCCTGCAATGAAATTCTGGAAGCAATAAATTCATTATTAAACTGAATGTTTAATCGTGTCCGCTGAGAGGTAAAGATAACCGCTTCCTGACCGGGTGAAGCAAGTTTTTTAGTTCCATGATCATATTCTGTCCGTGGCCGGAATTCTCCGCTTATGGTGAACTGTCCGGATGCTGAGTGAATTAACATCATCATGAATGATAAAACGACTATTCTATTTTTCATTTTCTTAAAATTTAACGGTTAAACAATATGGTTAATAAGACATTTTATTTTCTTTTAAAAATCAGGACCATTCTTCCTTTAAAATATCACCTTTAATTCCAACAATGACTTTTTTAATGGGAATTTTCCGCTGAGCCTGTGCCAGTGCTGTTTTTGCCAGATGAAACAATCCACCGCAACAGGGAACCTCCATAATCATGACAGTCAGGGTGTTAATCTGTGCCTGATCTATCATGGCTATAAGTTTATTCAGATAAATTTCCTGATTGCTGTCAAGTTTCGGACAGGCAATGGCAAGGCTTTTTCCATTCAGCCATCTGGAATGAAAATCGCCCAGCGAAAAGGCCACACAATCAGCAGCCAGCACCACATCAGCTCCCCGAAAATAGGGTGCAACAGGACTGATAAGGTGCATTTGCAAAGGCCATTGTCTTAAGGCTGATTTTTGTCCCGGAGCGTTTTCAATATCGGTTTGAAAATTTTCAACGCTTATTTTCTGCCTGGTAAAATCTATGGTACGGGAACCGGGGCAACCACCTCCGTGAATACCGGCCGGTTCATGTTCTTTTAAATTCCCGTGATGGTGGCCGTTTCCGTTTCCGGGCTGATATTGGTGTACAATATTCCTGACTTCAGCAAAATCGAAGTCATACTCATTCGGGTTGCTGCTTAACCATGCAACGGCTTCTCTCAGATAGGCATGTTCCCCGTGATCTTTAAGATGTTTAAGGTGGGCAATCGTTGTATTTTTTCCTTGCCGGGCAATGAGTGGAATTACCTTAAATTCATCATAAGGCTCAGCCTCCCGCTTTTCAATAGAAATAGCTCCTTCAGGGCATTCCCCGATACAGGCACCCAGTCCGTCACACATCAGATCGCTGACCAGACGTGCTTTCCCATCAATAATCTGAAGTGCCCCCTCAGGGCAGCCCGGAACACATAATCCGCATCCATTACATAATTCCTCATCAATTTTTATAATTTCCCGTATCATATTATTACTTTTTGGCGGTGATGTCGCTTAGTTTTTTGTTGCCAAAATATTCCCGGAACCTTTTGGTCAGGTCTAACCTGATATCCCCGTAAACACATTCCTCAAAAGGACACTCTTCCCTGTTGTGTGCACATTTATCTTCAACCAGCTGACCTTCAATGACCTCATAAATTTCAAGCAGGGAAATCTGCTGTGGATCCAGTTTGAGCCTGAATCCGCCTTTGGGCCCCCTTTCCGATTCCAGATAATTGTATCTGACAAGCATCTGTAATATTTTTGCCAGATGATTTTTTGAAAATCCCAGTTTTTCAGCCAACTGCCCTGCGTTCAGGTTTTTTTCAGTATTGGCTATTAATGCCAGGCTGTGAATTGCTATCGAGGCTGCCTCTGAAATACTGAGTAATTTTGCCATTTAATTAAATTTGCATTTAGGTATTTGAATACGCAAATATAATAACACAAAAATCAAACCAGCAAATTTTTTTTTCAAGGGTGAATCTTTATGTAGAAAAAAGATAATCAGTATTTTATGTAATGAGTGTTGGTTTTAATGATTTATCTCAATTGGCATTCCCGGAAACTAAACTGGCTAAAAAGGCAGCATATCCGACAAAGAATGCGAGGTAATCAAATTGGGAAGGCTGATTTGAATAAAAAGGAATTAATTTTTAAAAATTATTACTTTTGCCGGCTGACCAATTTTTAAGTTAAAAATGTTAAAAGAATTTGTGCCAACCCGCTATCAGCTAATGTCGGTGAAAACCGGGAAGTTGTTTGAAGATACTGGATGGTTGCTGGATGCACCCGGTGAAGTAGAGCCGACATTAATCAGGGCTGTATATGATTGTAAACAACTTCAGTTAGGATCAGAAAAGGATGGTTTATATCAATTCAGTTCATGGTTACCTGTAAGAAGAAAACTGGAGGGTTCTTCGGCTCCTGTAACTTATAGAAGCGAAAAACTTGGTGGTTTGCTTGGGCTTGAAAATTTGTATATTACTTTCAGCGGATATTGGCCGGAACGGGGAGCATTCATGAATACTTGCAGTTTTAAAGAGACAGAAGCCTATTCTGTATGCGGCAGGCTAAACCCCGATCATCATAAAATACTGGTGGTAGCTTCAGCAGGGAACACGGCAAGGGCATTTGCCAGAGTCTGTTCCGAAAACCATATTCCGCTTTTATTGTGCGTTCCCGAAGATAATATTGATGCACTATGGTTTGATAAACAACTGAATGATTGTGTCAGGCTCATTTCCACCCCTTCAGGGAGTGATTATTTTGATGCGATTCAGTTGTCAAACACTGCCAGTAGTATTGAAGGATTTCTGGCAGAAGGGGGTGCAAAAAATGTTGCCCGAAGAGATGGAATGTCAACTACTGTATTATCAGCCACTTCTTTTATTCATAAAATTCCGGACTATTATTTTCAGGCGGTGGGAAGCGGAACAGGTGCTATCGCTGCATGGGAGGCCAATTTACGTTTGTTACAGGACGGACGATTTGGAAACAGGAAAATGAAGCTGATGGTTTCCCAAAACATCCCATTCGTGCCAATGTTTGAAGCCTGGGAAGCCGGTTCAAGAAATCTATTAATGAAGGATGATGAAACTGCACGTCATCAGACGCATCAGATTATGGCAAAAGTGCTGTCGAACCGCAGGCCTCCTTATGGCATTTATGGCGGATTGTTCGATGCATTAAGCGACACGCAGGGAAAAGTATTGCTGGCTGATAACACAGAAACTTTGGAAGCCATGCGTTTATTTGAACAATATGAAGGA
>JAAYUY010000144.1 GCA_012517435.1 Sphingobacteriales bacterium
AAAACTGTTAATCTCTGTTCTTCAGTTCTTTATTTTTTGGAGAGATGGCAGAGTGGTTCCCGAATTTTCGGGACGGCAGTCTTGAAAACTGTTAATCTCTGTTCTTCAGTTCTTTATTTTTTGGAGAGATGGCAGAGTGGTCGATTGCGGCAGTCTTGAAAACTGTTGTCCGTTCACGCGGACCGGGGGTTCGAATCCCTCTCTCTCCGCCCTTAATCCTTTTTGTGTAATAAGACGATTGTCGATTTTAAACTCATTTCCAAGACCAACAGGGAATGCGGAAAGTTAAACCAGGCAGTGGGCAGTCTGTAGTTGGCACGGACAATCTAACTCACCCCCAACCCCTCTCTTTCGAAAAGAGAGGGGAGCTGATGGCGTTTCCGGATTTGAAATTTGTCTTATAAAACAAAAATTAAAACACACTCCAGTCCCGTAGGGACGATCTTATGGTAACATCAACAAAATAAAAGAGCCAAGTCCCGTAGGGACGGCCTGATCCCTTGTGAATTCTTAATTAGCTATAAGCAGGCATCTGGCAATCTCCGGCACACAGGAAAAAATTCCGGTTTATTTTTAACTAATAATCTTTACTCATTTTTTCCAGTATTATGGCAACAGCAGGGCAAATCAAGGCATTTCTGGCAGTAAGATCAAGGATCTGATACATCCTGTCCCTGTCGGTATGAGGATATTCGCGGCAGGCAACAGGGCGATGTTCATATATCCGGCAGTAATTATCTTCTTCGAGAAAAGGACAGGGCATGGATTGAAATACATAATCTCCGTCTTCATCTATTCTGAGATAGTTTTCAGTAAAATCAGAGGGCTTCATCCTGAGATATCGTGAAATACGGTTGATGTCGGCATTAAGAAGCCTGGGTCCGGTTGTTTGACAACAGTTGGCACACTGAAGGCAATCTATTTCCTTAAATTCCTCCTGATGAAGGAGGTGAAAATGCCTGTCGAGCTCATGTTTATCAGCCCGTTTAAGCTTTTTAATCCATGATTTGTACAAGTGCTGGTTTTGTATAGCTCTTTCAAGGATTTTCGAAAGTTCTTCCCTTGTTTTCATTGCGGTTACGGAAAAAAAAATCTATGATAGCCAAACAAATCAGACCCACCCCAATAGAGAAAATTAAAATATATTGATTTTCAGGAACATAAGTCGATAAATGCTGAAAAATAGCCTCCTTTTTTGCCGCATTGAAAAGATCTCCAAAACTGAAAGCGGAAAAGATAAACCTGAGGTAGTCAATAGTAAATGAGGCAATGACAAAAGCTGAACCGGTAATTAATGCTGACCATTCCCTGCCGGTAATTTTGGTCAAAGGGTTTTTGTCAGCATAATAAAGAATCATCACTGCAAAGAGAATCATCAGAACAGAAAGCAAAACAGGCTCGAACACAATCCCCACCCATGTTACGGGAATCAGGAAAAGGATGTCCCAGGTTCCAAGAGATTCAGGCCAGCCCAGAATGAGCTTCAGGGTAATATAGTAAAAAATGTCCCACACTCCAAAACTGATAATAAACCATGCAAACCGCTGGCTAAAGGTTTTGCCGGCCAATACTGCTACTGAAACGAGCATAATAATTGTGGCCAGTTCACGGATAATTTCGGTCAGGGCCAGCCGGGGTTCAATCGGAACCAGCGGAAATTTAAAACCTTCCGGATAATAGATTTCCCGAAGATAAACCACCACTGCTCCTTCGAGAAAACCCATGGCAATGGCAAAAGCCAGCATCCAGATAAATTTTGATGATAGTTTCATTTTTCCCTGTTTAAATAAATAATTAACTGATTTTTAATATCATAGCTTTTTAGTATCAAGGTGTTTTTATCTACTGCTTCTATCTGAAATGAATCGGTAACGGCTTCACCAAAAGCTCTCGTCACCAGAGTCTTTTCGTCATCAGAAGTAAACCAGATTCCTTCCTGTTTATTGCCTGCCAGAATAAAGCGGAAAGTGTTGTCGTTTCCGAAATACATCTGCGATTCGCTGTATATCTGCTTCATGTTTTCAAGATACTTAGGCAGAATTTTTTCTTCAATATGACGGTTCACCGTTACTGAATCTATTTTCCACGTCCCGGGTAAATATTTATCTATGGAAAATTCTTTGTTTGTTCGACAAGACAATAGTTCCGAAATAAGAAAAACACAAAGAAACAATCTTTTTAATTTTCTGTGAGGCATATCATCAGTCGTCTTTCACGATAAAACTAATCTTGTAAACCATGTGCGGATGAATTAAAACCAGCATGTAATAATTTCCTGCTTTCAGCTCAGGCGTTTTAATGCTGACCAAACCTTCCCTGCTGATTTTCTGGTGTCTCAGTACCTGAATCTGCCTGCCCATGCTGTCATAAATCCGGAGTTCTGCCATGGCATTTATTTTTTCCTTAAACTGAAGAAAGAACTGGTTTTTTCCGGGATTGGGGAATAAGCTGACGGATTCGTTTTCATTTCCTTGTAAATCAGTTACTTTTTCTGAGACAAAGGCATCAATGTCGGCACGAAACAAACGATTGGCTGTTAAAGGCGTTTTTTCACTCGAAATATAAACTGTCCGGCTGTTGAAGAAACAGGCTGCTTCGGTCTGAAAAAGGTAATGGGCCGGCATATCAAACCTGCGTTTATTGCCACTGAAGAAGTTTTTCTGATGATAATCCCACAACAGCCAGAAAAATGGCTGGTAATTCTTATAACCCAACAGAACAATAGTTCCGGCTGTCCGATCAATGGCAGCATCCGTAATCAGGCCATCCACCTGATAGGAATCGACAGGGGTCAGCTGATAGTGGCCGGGAATTGCCGGCAATGAATAAAGCCTTGTTTTCTGATTCTTCCAGTTTTTACTGAAAAGGTAAATGGAATCATCCACCACCAGCATGGCCTCACAGTCAAAATCATGATTCTGGGCTGATGGTGTAAACTGGAGCTGGTCTGTATATTCAAAAGTGATGGAATCGTATTCATTCAAAATTAATAATGTATCAGGCGAAGTTATATCCTCTTTTTTAATCCTGTAGATGGTCAGGTTTTTACGATCCCCATTGTTATTACCAAAATCACCAATGTAAATAAAGGTTGAATCGTCAGTAATGGCTTCCCAGTCAATATTTCGGGCATTTTTTAATCTTACTTTGGATTTAACGGTATTGGATTGTGAATCATAGGCATAAAGTTCGGCTGGAGAGCCACTGTCGTTAATAAACCAGAAAAGTCCATTGAAAAGAAACATGCCGGAGTTCTCTGATAGCACAACCGGTAATGAGCTGATTACTTCCTCCGCTTTGAAATTGGTTTTTTCATACACACAACTGCCGTCATTTATGGTAGCAAGCGGATTGTAGTTAAGGGCGCGGTAATCGGTACATCCTGCCACCTGTGAGTGTAGCTTAACAGGTATTAAAGCAATGAAAAATAAAATGATAAAAATCCTGACCGGCATGTTTAATAATTTGGTTGAATGCCCAGATTATAGAAGATAAACGCCCAGATGTCGGTATTTAAATCGATGGTTTTACTGACAGGCGTTCCCGCTCCGTGTCCGGCTTTTTCCTCTATCCTGATCATCACCGGATTATTTCCCTTATATTTTTCCTGAAGGGTAGCAATAAATTTAAAAGAATGTGCAGGAACAACACGGTCGTCATGATCGGCTGTGGTAACAAGGGTGGCCGGATATTCCACATTCTCCCTGATATTATGAAGAGGGGAGTATTTAATCAGGTATCTGAACTGCTCTTCATTGTCGCTGCTGCCATATTCATCCACCCAATGTCCCCCTATTGTAAATTTATGATACTTAAGCATATCGAGCACACCAACCTCAGGAATGGCTACTTTAAATAAATCGGGACGCTGGGTCATGCATGCCCCTACGAGTAATCCTCCGTTGGAACCCCCGCGTATGGCAATTTTATCCGCAGAAGTATATTTCTCTTTAATCAGGTATTCAGCGGCTGCTATGAAGTCGTCAAAAACATTTTGCTTGTTTTCCCTCATTCCTGCTTCATGCCATTTTTCGCCATATTCTCCTCCTCCCCTTAAATTGCAATAGGCAAATATGCCCCCGTTTTCAAGCAATATCAGGCTCGAAACACTGAAATTCGGCATCAGGCTGATATTGAATCCACCATAACCATAGAGCAATACCGGATTCTTCCCGTTCTTTTCCAGATCTTTGCGGTAGGTCAGAAACATCGGGACTTTCGTACCGTCTTTACTGAGATAAAAGACCTGTTCGGTTTTATACTTGCTCAAATCAAAATTAATCTCTGACTTTCTAAAAACAGAAACTGAATTTTTCATCAAATCATATTTGAATACCGTTGAGGGAAAAGTAAATGAGGTAAAGCCGAAAAAGGCTATAGTGTCATCTTTTCTTGCATTAAATCCGGTGAGATTTCCCGGACCCGGCAGTTTTATTTCTTCCAGCATACGTCCATCGGGAGAATATCTGTAAATTTTTGAAACCACATCCTGAATATAAACAGTAATCAGGTTATTTTTCATCAGGACAACATTCACCAGCGGATAATCTTTTTGCGGAATAAGGTCGCGTATTACATTTTCTTTTTCCGCTGTATTGATGCTTACCAGCTTATAATTTGGAGCACCATTATTGGTTTTCATCAGTAGGGTGTCGCCAATATTCTGAATGACGGTATTCTCAAATTCAAATCCAGGTTCAAGAACGGTAAATTCTTTATCACTTTTTTCAAGGTTTTTATACATCACACTGTTGCCATTGGTGGATTCGCTGCCGTAAATAATCAGAAAGCGCTGGTCTTCAGTAACATCTGCACTGAAAGTACGGAAAGGATGTTGATTGTCGCGATACACAAGCTGGTCTTTCGATTGGCTGGTTCCAAGTGTGTGATAATAAACTTTATGATTTTTATTTTTCTCTGAAAACTCTTTTCCCTTCACCGGTTTATCAAAACGGCTGTAAAAAAAACCATTTTTATACCAAGCTACACCACTGAACTTAATCCATTCAAGCTTGTCGTCAAGTTTTTTGCCCGTTTCCAGATCGAGGACATAAATTTCGTTCCAGTCGCTGCCTGCCCGTGCAATGCCATAAGCCAGATATTTTCCATCGGGAGAAGGCTCAATGTCGGACAGTGCAACTGTTCCATCTTCGCTGAATTTATTGGGATCGAGCAGCAATTCTTCTTTACCATCAGGTCCTCTCATCATGTACAAAACTGACTGTTGCTGCAAGCCGTCATTTTTCAATAAAAAGTATTTTTCTGCCGCATGAAAAGGCACGGAATATCGCGGATAATTCCATAATTCTGTCAGTCTTTTCCTGATTTTTTCCCGGTAGGGTATTTTTTCGAGATAAGCGTTGGTTACCTTATTCTGTGCTTTTACCCAAGCCACTACTTCAGCTGCGGTATCGTCTTCAAGCCAGTTGTACGGGTCGGGCACCTGTTGTCCGAAATAAGTATCAACATGGTCGCTTTTCCTCGTTTCAGGATAAATAAATTTTGCTTCTTCCTGTTTCTTTTTGCATGAAAATGTCATCATAAGCAAACTTAATAAGATGATCTGACGTTTCATATAAACTGAATTTTTGGTACAAACTTACTGAAACAGACGGGATTAGGAAAAGTAAATTCTTCAGGATGATAAGGCCTCTACTTTTTGCCTCCCCGAATCAAAGTTCAATGGGAAAGATTAACTTTGCACTTCAATAATTTTTATCCTTCATGAATATTCAACAGGTTCATTTCGATTGCAGGCATTTCCGTGGTGATATTCCGTGTAAACCCAACAAAGAAAGGGATAAAATCTGTGAAAACTGTGATGAATACAGCCCAATATCAAAAAAAATCCTGATCATCAAACTGGGCGCTCTGGGCGATGTCATACGCACGACTCCTTTGGTTACCCGCTTCAGAGAAATTTATCCCGCTTGTCATATTTCATGGATTACCCATTCGCCTGAAATATTGCCGGAATCTGCCATTGACCGGATTTTTAAATGGGATTTCAAAAATGTATATATCCTCAGTCATCAGCAGTTTGATATAGCCATCAACCTTGACAAGGATTATGAAGCCTGTGCCTTGCTGAGCGAGGTAAAAGCCGTTGAAAAATATGGTTTTCTTCTGAAAGACCATCATATAGCACCGGCTACGCCTGCTGCAGAACATAAATTGCTGACCGGTTTTTTCGACAGCCTTTCCAAAAAAAATACAAAAAGCTATCTCGAGGAAATATTCGAAATATGCCATCTGAATTTCAATCAGGAAGAATGCCTGCTCGATGTGGATAAAAACCTCAGTATGAAATGGGAAGAAATAATCAGGCAAAAGGCACAGGGGAAAAAGGTAATCGGATTAAATACCGGTTGCGGACTCCGCTGGCCTACCCGTCTGTGGCCTCAGGAATACTGGATAAAACTGATTGAAATGCTTCAGCAGGATGGCTATTTTCCGATGGTTCTGGGCGGGCCCGATGAAGACGAAATGAACAGGTTTTATTCCGGACAGACCGGATGTTATTATCCCGGACTCTACAGCCTGAAAGAATTTATTGCCCTGACTAATCAAACCCATCTCGTGGTAACAGCCGTTTCGATGATGATGCACATAGCCACTGCCCTGCGTAAACCCATGATTTTATTTGTCAACATTTTCAATCCGCATGAATTTGAATTGTATGGACGGGGAGAAATCGTTCAGCCAACAACAGGCTGCGATTGTTTTTATGGGCAGTCCTGTTCGAGGGAACGTCATTGCATGCGCGACATCCTGCCGGAAACAGTTTTTTCTGCCATAAAAAAATATGTCTGACAGGGCGCTTTCCATCCTTCTTTTTTTATCTTTATACTTGAAAAAAAACATGCTTATGAAAGTTAAACTTCATTTTCTCCTTGTTCTTATTGTGCTTATATTCAATACTTACCTTCAGTCATTTGCAAAAAACCTGTATGTCGATGGCTCAACAGGGAATGACAGTTGGAATGGCGAATCCCCCGTATGGACATCCGGAAATAACGGCCCGGTCAAAACCATCCAGAAAGCAGTTGATTTGAGTGTAATCAATGACCAGATATTTGTTGCTCCAGGAATTTACAGGGAAAACTTATCTATTAACCACACCCTGAATCTGACAGGTTCAGGCAACGGAAGCGATTCAACAAAAAACACTATCCTCTTAAGCCAGAATTATGGAAACGGAACAGGCATAAATATCTCGATATCAGGGAGTAGTACCGGTTTACCTTCAAAAATAAGCCAGATGAGGATCAGCGGATATTTGACAGGTGTCATCCTTTCAAGGGATGTGGTTTATCAGGAATTGGTTGTAACTGATAATTATTACGGCTTCTCAAATGGCGGGAACAACTATCTACGAGATCTTCAGCTTTTAAAATGCATTGTAACTTATAACAAAACTGCCGGTCTGCAAATCAACCATGCCTGCAATGTCATTGCCTTTATCATTGACAGTTGCGAATTTTCCGACAATTTCGGAGGAATCTATGCCTATTGCGACAATTCATCCACTTCAAACATCATAGATTTTCTCCTGAAAAACACTTCTTTTAAAAGAAACAAGCAAAAAGGAATTTATGTTGAAAAACTTGAGAACTCCATTTTTGAAAACCTTTATTTCGACAGCTGCGGCATCGACAACAGCTACAGCTGGAATGCCGGAATTGATATTAATCTGAAATTCAATAACTATGAGAATATTTCAATCATCAATTCTGAATTTTATTATTGCGGGACAGGGGGTGCAAGCCATTCAGGCTGTGCCATGGTGATAAAGGCAAGAGATGACGGAGCAGTTTACGGTGCCAATCCTGCCACACTGACCAATGTCAAAGTTAAAGGTATCATCATCAAATACTGCCAGAACGGGATAATTTTCGGAGAGCCGGGAAAAAACAATTTCGGACCTGAGAAAATATCGGTACATGAAAGCCAGATAATTTATTGCCAGAACAGGAATATCATTTCAAACATACGTTCCGAAGTTGTCATGCACAACAACTGCTGGCTGAGCACCAACGGTCCTTCTGTTACAGATACTTCACTTAATAATTCCGGTAAAATACTGATTTACACGTGGATAAAAAATACTATTGACCGCCAGAGCCGGATAGGCTTTCAATCCGACAGCATTGTCTGGTTTGAAAAAAATTCTGGCAGCCTGCAGAATGCAATAGAGGTAACGCCTTATGCGTGGACACTATTCATCCCCGACAGGCATTACAAAGGCTCATATCATGTCAGATCCAAAATTTATTTTTCACCCGAAAATATTGTCAGCATTGAATCTTTGCATCTTGATGCACTTTCAGAACTTGAACTCATCAACAACGACCTGTATATTTCTGACAGCCTGATTACGCATAAAAATTCATACTTTTCAACCGGAAATCAATGGCAGGTGGAATTGTCTGATTCATGCCTGATAAAAGAGGATTCAGGCTTTGTCGTTCAGGGAAGGGTACGCACTTTCAGAAACCTGAGTGGTTCCCCCGCCATTGAAGATTTTGGCGGACTTGGTCTGACCCTGAAAGCCAATGTAAACTCTTCATTCCCATTTAATAATGTAGTCGTTATCCGAAGTACCGGGAAAGCCGCAGAAGATTACAGTAAAAAGCTTTTGCGGACTTATGAAATACTTACTCACCAGAATTGCGGCTGGAAGGCAGAGTTGTCTTTTGCCTATGACCAGTCGGAAAAGCAGCCATTGGTGTCAGATACTGCTCTTCAACTGATGAGATCTTACGACAATGGTAAAAAATGGATACTTTCAGGCGGACAACACGATACTGTCCTCAATATCATCAACATCGGTAATGCCGACTACCTTCAGGCAGTCTGGTCTTTTACCGACTCCACAGGGAAAATATTTCCTCCCGGATTAGCCATCAGCAGTGAATTGAACCATATCGACTGCAACGGTAACAAAAATGGCAGCATTAAAGTTGCAATCAACGGAGGATTTCCACCTTACCACTATCAATGGTCAACAGGAGATACGGTAGCCACCCTCGATTCCCTGACAGCAGGAATTTACCGGCTGACGGTTTCTGATACCGGAGGCTGTTCGGCTATTGACAGCTTTGAAGTTCTGGAGCCATTACCCCTTTCACATTCTTTTGCCGTTCAGCCGGTCAGGTGTTTTGGAGAAAGCAACGGAAAAGCAGAAATCTTTATCAGCGGAGGAACCCCTCCCTATCAGATTTTGTGGAAAGACCTTGAAAAGACAGCAAAAATCATCAATAAACCTGCGGGAAGTTATTTTGTAACTGTTAATGACACGCATCTTTGCCAGTTTACAGATACTGTACTCATCACCCAGCCTGAGAAATACGTGTTTAATGAAAAAATTCACCATATTTCATGTTATGGCAAAAATGATGGCCGCATAGAACTAAATCCGCAGGGCGGCACACCGCCATACCTGATATTCTGGTCAACCGGGCAAAGTGGAAACTCCATATCTCACCTGAAACCGGGCACCTATGATTTTTCAATTTTTGACAGCTTTTTCTGCCCGGGTGGGGATACTTTCACCATTCTTGAGCCTGCTCCGCTAAAGGTCAGCATTCAGGTTACTCACCTGAAATGTTTTGGTGAACCTTCCGGAAAATCAGAGGCTCTGGTATCGGGAGGCACACCGCCCTATCATTATCTCTGGAATGGGAAAGATACCGGACAAACCATTGAAAAATGCCATGCCGGAAAATATTATTTAATGATAACTGATGAGAATCAATGCGTTATTACAGATTCTGCCGAGATATTACAACCCCAGAAAATAAGTTTTTCTTTTCAGGTCGTTCACGATACCAATCACAAATGCATTGGCAGGATACAGGCTAATGTCAGCGGAGGCACTCCTCCCTATCTGGCAGAATGGGACGACCCTAATCAACAGAAAGGCTTTTCTGCAACAGGTTTATGCTCAGGCATTTACACCTTGTCTATCACCGACTCCAATCAATGCAAGGCCGATAGTTCCGCTGAGGTTCTGCAAATTACCAATCCCGGAATACTTCTTCCCCCTTCCTCTGCTTTGTCCGTTTATCCTAATCCCTGCAGGGACGAAATATATCTGACATCCGAATTTGATTTTCATACAATTACACTTTATGGCACAAAAGGACAGAAAGTATTGGAGTTTAAAAACTGCCCACGGAAATACAGAATAGATGTTTCCAAACTAATAAGCGGGATATACTTCCTTTGCGTCATGACAGAAACCTCAGGCTATTTTGTAAAAGTGATGAAAAAATAGTTTGACGGGTGATAAGTGATGAGTTATGTCCCTGATTTTTGTGCCTTTGGGAAATTAACAAATGGCAAACTTCAGCTAATTGTGCTGACAGGCTTTTATACTTTATTTAGCTGAATAATGACCTGAATTCAACATCAGGATTATTCATCCTCCGGTTCCTGCTCCTGCTGATTTTCCTGCTCTTCATAGCGTTTTCTCTGCTCTTTGGGCATGGTCTTGGCCGGTGCATAATCGCCTAACTGGTGTTCCCGCTGATATTGATCCAACCTGTCTTTGTATTCATCCGGATAAACATAATCCGTCCGGATAATGCGGAAAGTGGTTCTGCGGTTTTGCTGATGCTGCTCTTCGGTACAGTCAAGGCCGGGCCCTTCGTTTCCTTCGCAGGTACATCCGTTGGCAATCTGGCTTTCACCATATCCGATGGCCTGCATTCTGTCGGGAGGAATTCCCCTGTATTCGAGATAGTCGGTAACGGCTTTTGCCCTGTTTTCCGAGAGTTTCTGGTTATATTCCACAGAAGCACGACAGTCGGTATGTGAGCCGATTTCAATCACGATATAAGGATGCTTCATCATGATATTGTACAGGGAATCCAGCACAACCATCGATTCAGGACGTAAGGTATATTTGTCCAGATCGTAATAAATACCCTGCAACTCAACATCAACGGGCAGAAATGGGTCGAGATACAAATCCCTGACAAAATCTTCAGAAAATTCAAGTCCGACAGTGGAAACATATTTAATTTCAGAGTCGAAGAAAAACTTCTTGAAAGCATCCACTGAATATTCATTTTCAGGAGCCAGCTGGAATTTATATCCTCCGGAGGCATCTGTTTTCACCGCCACCCTGAATGTATCATTTATAGTAAGGGTAACAGTTGCATCCGGAATAACTTCTTTTGTTTTCAGATTAAAGACTGTACCACTGAGGGTATATTCCAGTGGTGTCATATAGAACTGGTAAATATCATCTCCCTTGCTTCCCGGACGGTTAGAGGAAAAATATCCTCTGTAACCCTTGGCAATGGTGCCACCTTTTTCAACAATTACTGCAAAATCATCTCCTCCTGAATTGACAGGTGATTTCATGTTGACTGGTTTTGTCCAAACATCATCCACTTTATCAGAATAAAAAATATCAAGTCCGCCCATGCCGGGATGTCCGTTTGAAGAGAAATAAAGTCTGTCGTTTGTATAGGCAAAAGGAAACATTTCGTCTCCCGTTGTATTGATGACCGGGCCTAAGTTAACCGGATCACCCCATGTTTTCCCCCTTTTCACGTAAGTAGCCATCCAGATGTCAAGTCCGCCATAACCGCCTTCCATGTCGCTGACAAAATAGAGTTTTTTCCCGTCAGGACTTAAGGAAGGATGCCCATACATAGTGAAGGAATCTGTACAAAAGCCCAGCACTTCCGGTTCTCCCCACACTTTACCTTTTTTCCTGATAACGAAAATACGGCAGTTATGACCTTTTCCGCTGGCATCGTTACACTGTGTATAATACATTGTATTGAACCTGCTGTCAAACGTTACCACTCCTTCATTGAATTTTGTGTTAACTATCTGATCTTCATCAATAAGTGCAGGTTTTTTATATTTGGTAGTGCTTTTTCCTTCCGGTTCGATAAAATAAATATCTGTATGTTTCTGCATGGTCCAGTCATAAAGGTTTCCGCCTGTTGATTCTTCACGATCGGAGGTAAAAACAAAAGCCCCTTTTCTGTAATACATCAGCGCAAAATCATTTGCTTTACTGTTAACAATTTTAAAGGGTTCGACTACATAGCGGGTTTTTTCCTTTTTCCATTGAATAGCATCTTCAGCCGATTTCAGGGCTGTTTCACCTACCGGATCACCCGGCACTTCACGGATGTAATCTTTGAAAGCGATAATGGCATCTTCGTATTTTTCCTGACGTTTCAGCATTTCGCCCAGATAATAATATGCAATGGGATCACTGTTGGGCATTTTTACTACCTTTCTGTAATAATTTTCTGCCTTGGAATATTCGTTCATAAACCGGTAGCAATTGGCAACTTTGAGGGTAACTTCAGCTTTGACCTTTTTATCTTTCTCCTTGGTCAATATTTTCTTGTACATCTCAACTGCCGTATTAAACTGATACAAGTCGTAGGCATTATTGGCTTTCTCAATGGATGAAACCGAGCCACAACCCGTTATTAAAGCAGCTATGGCAAAAATAAACATGATGCCCAACAATTTATGATGCTTCATCATAGTATTTTTAACTATTTTAGTCTATAAATTTCATGTGCAAATAAAATGAATTAATTGTGAATAAACGTAATTGTGTAAATTTAATTTTACAGTGTTTTATTATTGCAGATTTTTAGTCCGAACATTTTACTGATCTGACAAAAAGAAAGACCTCAATTATTCTCTTTTTTCAATGATGATAAGGGTGATTTTTTAAAATTGTAAATGCCCTGTAGAGCTGTTCCAGAAAAAAGATCCTGACCAGTTCATGGGTGAGTGTCATTTTGGATAAACTCAGCAGGTAGTTTGCCTTTGAATAAATGCTTTCTGAAAATCCATAAGGTCCTCCGCCAATAAAAACCAGCCTTCCTGATGTTTTGCTGAACAAACCGGATAAGCTCGATGCAAAGTCAACCGAACTCAGCATTTCAC
Source organism: Sphingobacteriales bacterium (assembly GCA_012517435.1). Taxonomy (NCBI): domain Bacteria; kingdom Pseudomonadati; phylum Bacteroidota; class Sphingobacteriia; order Sphingobacteriales; species Sphingobacteriales bacterium. The sequence continues at coordinate 12,937 of JAAYUY010000144.1, forward strand.
CTTTTTCATCCAGTAACACGATATAATCACCGGTTTTCAGGTTTTTCAGAATCATGTCGGCCTCCGCCCGGATAATCTCTTCTTTTGTCTGTGCTTTTTTTACCTCAAGTTCCTGATAGGAAATCTCAGCAAAAGGTCTTATTCTTTGCAGGTAAAAAGAAATACCTTCAGCAATAAATTTCTGCTTTGTTTTTCCGCAAACCCAGAATGTTGTTTTCATTTTTAGCGGGAATATTCACCGTCAATATCTGTAAGTACCTCACAGCCGGTATCTGTAATCAGAATGGTGTGCTCGTACTGTGCAGACAACTTTCTGTCAATGGTTCTCACCGTCCAGCCATCCTTCTTGTCGATGACCGTACGTGCTTTTCCCTGATTGATCATGGGTTCAATGGTAAAAGTCATCCCCGGCCGCATTTCAACACCGGTATTTCTCTCGGCAGAATGTGGTATTTCCGGTGGTTCATGAAACTGCAGGCCAACTCCATGGCCGCAAAACTCATATACCACTCCGCATCCCCTCGACCTGGCATATTTTGAAATCTCGTACCCGATAAGTCCGGTCAGATTGCCCGGCTTGCATACGGAAATGCCCAGGTCAAGGCATTTTTTGGTAATCGTTAGCAAGGATTGGGCTTTTTCATCAATTTCACCAATCGTAAACATGGTGCTGGTATCTCCGTAATAGCCGTTTAAAATGGTCGTAACATCAATATTGACAATATCTCCCGACTTTAACACCGTTTTTTCATCAGGTATTCCATGGCAAACCACTTCATTGGGAGAAATACAGCAGGAACTCGGAAATCCATTGTAATTCAGGGTGGCAGGAATTGCATGATGGTCGCGTATAAACTCATCTATCAGTTTATTGAGATAAGCAGTTGACACACCTTCCTGAACAAAAGGTGCAATGAACTTTAAGGATTGTGCAGCCAGACGACAGCTTTTCCGGATTCCTTCAATCTGTTCCGGTGTTTTAATGATTATTTTTCCCATTTTAAGATTCTTTTGACTGCAAACAAAGACAATCAGTAATCACGTTTTTCAAAATCTTCTTTTTCTTTGTCTTTAAGCCTTTTGTAAATGAGATAGATCAATAAAACAACCAGTCCGACCGGAATAATCACCGAGAGTAGCGACATGATAAAACCACCAATGATCATTATCAGTTTATTTCAATTTTACAGCAGTGCCATAAGCCAGAATTTCCGCACTACCAGCCATCAGCATGGAGGTAGTAAACCTGACATTGACGACAGCATCAGCGCCAAGCCTTTGTGCATCCTTCATCATACGCTGGAGCGCCTCTTCGCGTGCATCGGCTATCAGTTTGGTATATTCTGAAATTTCCCCGCCTACTACGTTTTTAAGCCCGGCAACGATATCTCTTCCGATATTTCGCGCCCTGACTGTATTGCCTCTGGCAATGCCCAATACTTCTCCTATTTCCCTGCCGGGAATATTCGGAATGCTTGTGATAATCATATATTTACAATTTAATAGTCTCTTTTCCGGGAGCAATTTTTCCGATTAATCCGCATAAAACATTACCCGGGCCACATTCAATAAACACCTGAGCGCCATCTTTCACCATATTTTCAACGCTTTGCGACCATCTTACCGGAGCGGTTAACTGAGCTATCAGGTTCTTTTTAATCACCACAGGATCGTCTGAGCCTTCAGCCGTTGCATTCTGGTAAATTTTACAGACCGGTTTTTTAAACTCAGTGTTTTCAATGGCAGCAGCCAGTTTAACACGGGCAGGCTCCATCAGCGGGGAATGGAAAGCTCCGCCAACTTTTAAGGGTAAAGCTCTTTTGGCTCCCCTCGCTTTCAGTAATTCACAGGCTTTGCTGACCCCTTCCACAGAACCGGAAATAACCAGCTGACCCGGAGAATTGTAATTGGCCGGAACGACAACTTCTTCAATTTCGTCACAAACTTCCTCGACAATTTTATCATCAAGACCTAATACAGCAGCCATGGTAGAGGGTTCAAGCTCGCAGGCTTCCTGCATGGCGTTGGCCCTCTCACGTACAAGTTTTAATCCATCTTCAAAACTCAGGGCTCCGGCTGCCACCAGGGCAGAAAACTCTCCAAGCGAATGTCCGGCAGTCATGTCCGGATATTTATCTGTTTTCTTTGCAAAAAAGGTTGCCACAGAGTGAATAAAAATAGCTGGCTGGGTAATACGTGTCTGCCTCAGGTCTTCTTCGGTCCCGGCAAACATCAGGTCGCTGATGCGAAATCCAAGAATATCATTGGCTTGCTCAAACAAGGCTTTTGCTTCTTCGTTCTCGAGGTAAAGGTCTTTTCCCATACCCACAAACTGTGCTCCCTGCCCGGGAAATACATAAGCTTTCATCTTTTGTCAATTTTTATTGGCCTGCAAATGTCATGATAAAATTGAAATAATTGATAAATTTTGCTTTGACCATTTAATACCTGACAACTAATTTTCTTTTCTGATCAATAGAACCAAGTTACTGATAATCTTTTTATTAAAAAAAGACAAACAAATTTACACTTTGCGTCAGCCAATTGCATTAAAATAATGAAATTTGCACTTCATTTAAACAACTGAACCATGAGAAAAATTGCTTTTTTATTCCTGTTTACCTTAATTTTCATTACAGGCACATTTCCTCAGGGAAAACTGCTGACGCTTGAAGAGATTAATGGAAGAAATGCTTATCGCTTCTATCCCGAATATGTCCGGATAATTGAAGGCCTTCCGCAATTGCTGTGGAAAACAACTTCAGATGTGTACACCTATGTAAAAAACGATGCCCTTTGGGAGGGGACCACCAAAGCAGGAAGCGACAAACAGGTGCTCGATCTGCCCACTTTTAATAAAAACCTTGTCAAATCAGGATTTACAGAACTTAAAAGTTTTCCGGAAATAAGCTGGGTGAGCGATGTCAGCTTTCGTTTTGAACACGGAAATGCACTTCTTGTTTACGACATGAAAAAAGGAAGTGCAGCCAAAGTCAATTCTTATCCCGATGACATGGAAAATGCTGATATTGAACCCAATACATTTGCCATTGCCTTTACACGTGAAAACAATCTTTATGTATTGCTGAATAATCAGGAGCCGCTTGCTGTTACAACTGATGCCGATAAAAACATTGTCAACGGACAAACGGTCTCAAGGCATGAGTTTAATACCGAAAACGGGAAATTCTGGTCTCCCAAAGGGAACTTCCTTGCCTTTTACCGCAAAGATGAAAGTCAGGTAACCGATTATCCGATAACGGACATTTCAAAAGTTCCTGCCGTTACCAAAAATATCAAATATCCCATGGCCGGAGGAAAAAGCGAAATTTTATCAGTTGGCGTTTTTGATGTGAAAAACAACAAAACCATCTGGCTCAAAACAGGTGAAAAAAATGATAAATACCTGACCAACATTACATGGTCGCCCGATGAAAAATATATCTACATTGCCGTGCTTAACCGCGACCAGAACCACCTGATGCTCAACCAATATGATGCAATCACCGGAGAACTGGTGAAAACGCTTTTTGAAGAAAAAAACCAGAAATACATTGAACCTGAATCCGGACCAATATTTTTCAGGAAAAAAACCAATGAATTTTTATGGTTCAGCGAACGCAACGGATACCGCCACCTCTTCCGCTACACCACGGATGGTGAACTGATTGAACAACTGACAGACGGCAAATTCGATGTCCTTGAATTTGTCGGATTCGACCCGACCGAACAATTTGTTCTTTACAAGGCTGTGGATGAAGATTTTCCGCTTCAGCAAAGCATTTACTCTATAAATCTTCAGACAAAAGAAGTGGTGAAAATTTCCACTGCAGACGGAGTTCATGAAGCCACTTTAAGCCCTACAGGTAAATTCTTTTTTGATTCGTACAGCTCTGCAAAAGTTCCTTCTGAAGTTCTCTTATGTGACATTACCGGACTTGTTGTAAAAAAACTCTATACAGGCGAAAATCCTTTGAAAGATTATACGGTTGGTGAAATCACAACGGGAAGCCTTCAGGCTGAAGATAAAACTGAACTCTATTACCGGATGATCAAACCAGTCAATTTTGATCCTGCAAAAAAATATCCTGTCGTGGTATATGTTTATGGAGGGCCTCATGCACAAATGATTACGAATTCGTGGAATTATGGTGCTTCGATGTGGATGCTGTACATGGCTCAGCAAGGATTTATCGTTTTTACCCTTGACAACAGAGGCTCCGCCAACAGGGGATTAAAATTCGAGCAGGCTATTTTCAGAAATATCGGCACCGTTGAAATTCAGGATCAGATGACAGGAATCAAATACCTGAAAGACCTTCCTTATGTGGATGCCGACAGAATAGGTGTTCATGGCTGGAGTTATGGCGGTTATATGGCTGCCGCTTTAATCCTGAAACAACCCGAAACCTTTAAGGTTTCCGTTGCAGGCGCTCCGGTCATCGACTGGTCGATGTATGAAGTAATGTACGGAGAAAGGTATATGGACACGCCTGCTGACAATCCGGAAGGCTATAAAAATGCTAATCTGTTGAATTTCATCAATAATCTGAAAGGGAAACTGCTGATTGTTCATGGAACAAGTGACGACACTGTGGTGCTTCAGCATACCCTCCGCTTTGTTCAGGAATGCAACCACAACAATGTTCAGGTTGATTATTATCTTTACCCCGGACATTCCCACGCTGTCAGAGGCAAAGACAGGCTTCATCTCGACACTAAAATCACCAATTATTTCATTGATAACCTGAAAAAATGAAACTGATTTGTTTAATTTTCTAAATTTGCACTTTAATTTAACTGATAAAATCAACTGAATTATGAAACAAATAAATGTTGCTATTAATGGTTTCGGAAGAATCGGTCGCTCTACTTTCAGGGTCATGTACAACCGTCCCGAAATTAATATTGTTGCTATTAACGACCTTGTCGATCCTCATACTATTGCTTACCTGCTGAAATATGATTCAATATTTGGCATTTTTGCCGATGAAATCAAATATGACAATGATTACCTGATGGTTCATGGTAAGAAAATCAAGGTTTTGTCTCAAATGGACAATTCCCAGTTGCCATGGAAAGAGTTAAATGTGGACATTGTACTCGAATCAACCGGAAAATTTACCAATGTTGAAAAATTAACCAATCATCTTATTGCAGGTTCGAAGAAAGTTGTTTTATCCGCACCTCCGAAAGACAGCGGAATTAAAACCATAGTAATCGGCATTAATGATCATGAACTTAAAGCTGACGACAACATCATCTCAAATGCTTCATGCACCACCAACTGCCTTGCTCCGCTGGTAAAAGTACTTGATGAAATCGGTGGAATAGAAATCGGATATGCCACCACCGTTCATGCCTACACAGCCGACCAGCGACTGGTTGATGCACCTCACAAAGACCTGAGAAGGGCACGGGCAGCCGGGATTAACATCATCCCTACCTCCACCGGAGCTGCCAAAGCCACCGCACTGATATTCCCTCATCTGAAAGGAAAACTAAACGGCAGTGCCTACAGGGTTCCGGTCATTGACGGCTCAGTAGTTGATTTTATCTGTACGGTAAAAAACAAGCTGACAAAAGACCAGATCAACGAAGCCTTTAAAAAAGCTTCAGAAAATGAACTGAAGGGAATTCTGCAATACTGTGACGAAGACATCGTTTCATCAGATATAATCCGCAGCTCGTACAGCACCATTTTTGACTCGCAGATGACTGACGTTAACGAAAACCTGGTTAAAGTTGTCGGCTGGTATGATAATGAATCCGGATACTCATACCGCTTAGTCGATCTGATTTTGAAAATGGGGAAATTATTGTAGGGAAGGAAACCCGAATTACAGCTTATTTTTCGTATTTTTGCAGGCAGGTATAACAGCCTGTCGCTCTTTATTTTAATGTAAAGGGAGGAAAGTCCGGACAACACAGAGCGCAACACTTCCTAACAGGAAGGGGTGCAGGTTGAAAAATCTGCATCACGGAAAGTGCAACAGAAAACATACCGTCACGATTTTATCGGGATAAGGGTGAAATGGCGAGGTAAGAGCTCACCGGTGGCAGGGCGACCTGCCAGCCTGGCAAACCCTGTTGGTTGAAAGGCCATGTAAACCGGAGTGTCTTTCCGATTTTTCGGAACGAGAAGACTGCTCGTCTGAATCTTCGGGGGGTAGGCCGATTGATTCCGGTGGTGACACCGGAACCAGATAAATGACAGGCATTCCCGGCTTGTTCGGGTTACAGAATCCGGCTTATCGTTATACCCTGCCGGAGGTTCGTCCTCCGGTTTTTTTCTTTTAACAATGTTTGAATATGGATGACGAAAAATATTTCCTGAAAAAAACCCATGAATTTCTTCAAATAAAGGAAGAAAACCTGAACCGGCAATTGGCTGAATATCTGGTTGAACCTCTCCGGCAGGTAATCCGCTTCCACGAAAATCTTTATTACGTTAAAAATCAACCTCTTATCCCTGATTATGATTACGACAGGCTCGAACATCTGCTGAAAACCATCGAAACACGTTTCCCCGAACTGCAAGACCCGTTGAGCCCAACCCAAAGAGTCGGAACCGACCTTGTTCAGGGTTTTCGTCAGGTTTCCCACAAAAACCCTATGCTCTCTCTTTCAAATACTTATGCTGAAAACGAACTCATTGAATTCGACAACAGGATCAGAAAAGCCCTGAATGAAGATTTTCAGTATGTTTGTGAGCTGAAATTTGACGGAGCTGCCATTTCTGTTTTTTATGAAAATCATAGTTTTCAATATGCCCTGACAAGGGGTGATGGCATTCAGGGAGATGATGTCAGCAGTAATGTGAAAACCATTAAAAGTATTCCGTTAAAAATAAAAGGTGATGGCTTCCCGGCAAATTTTGAAATCAGAGGAGAAATTTTTCTCAGCAGGGATAACTTCAACAAACTGAATGAAGAAAGACGGGAGGCAGGTGAACCTGAATTTGCCAATCCCCGGAACTCTGCTGCCGGAACACTGAAAATACTCGATCCTAAAATTGTTGCCAGACGAAAACTCGATTGTTTCATGTATTACCTGATTTCCGACCATCTGCCATCCGACTCTCATTATGAAAACCTGATGAGTTGCAAAAGACAGGGATTTAAAATCTCAGACCATATCAGAAAATGCAACAATATCAAAGAAGTTATTGAATATCTGACCTATTGGGAAACCGAAAGAAAGAAACTTCCTTTCGACACTGATGGGGTCGTCATCAAAGTGGATTCTGTCCGACAGCAAAAGATACTTGGCTTTACAGCCAAATCGCCCCGTTGGGCTGTAGCTTATAAGTTTAAAACCGAGCGTGCCAGAACAAAATTACTATCTGTGGATTATCAGGTTGGCCGCACAGGAAGCATTACCCCTGTAGCCAATCTGGAACCTGTTTACCTGGGAGGTACAACTGTCAAACGAGCCACTCTCCACAATGCCGACCAGATAGAAATCCTTGACCTTCATCTTGGCGACTGGGTTTACATCGAAAAAGGAGGGGAAATTATCCCTAAAATTGTCGGTGTGGATGTAGAAAGCCGAAATACCGGAGCAGAGCAGGTCAGGTTTATCACACATTGTCCGGAATGCAACACAGCACTCATTCGCAAAGAAGGTGAAGCCAATCATTATTGTCCGAACGAAGACCATTGTCCGCCTCAGATAAAAGGAAAAATACTGCATTTTATCGGACGAAAAGCCATGGATATAGGCTTTGC
>JAAYUY010000145.1 GCA_012517435.1 Sphingobacteriales bacterium
ATCCTGCACAGTTTTCGATTTGCGCAGGTCTTCCGCATCAATGGCCACCCCATATTCAGTCTGAATTAAAGCTATGACAATCAGGGCGTTAATTGAATTCCAGCTAAAAGCTTCCCTGAAAAGGCTGTTAGGTTTAAGTACGCCTTTCGGCAAATCATCAAATTGTTCTTCCAAACGTTTAATAAATTCTTCTATGCTTTCTTTCATAATTTTATTTTTTGCAAAAGTAGGTGTTAAAAACTATTCATAAAATTGCTTTACCATTCCATCATATCGCTCAAGCAGATTGTTTCTTTTCAGTTTCATTGTGGGAGTCAGTTCTCCGGTTTGAACCGACCATGGATGGTCGAGTATGCTGAATTTTTTAATTTGCTCGGTTTCCCATGCATTCCGGTTGTATTCGTCAATGACTTTCTGAAACAAAGACCTGATTTCCAAATCATTCAAAACAATTTTCCAGTTAGTGGTTTCATATTTCCTTTCCTGACAATAGTTTTTAAGTTCATTAAAATCAGGAACAAGAATGGCAGAAAGGTAGTTTTTATCTTTACCAACCACGAGAGCATGGCTGATAAATCTGGACTTAACAAGCTGTTTTTCAATGTTTTCAGGAGAAATAAAATTCCCTGATGCGGTTTTAAAAACATGCTTTTTTCTTCCGGTGATTTTTAAATACTTCCCATCCATCCATTCGCCTAAATCCCCTGTGTGGAACCAACCATCCGGGTCAATAATTTCTGCCGTCAGTTCCGGATTTTTGTAATAACCTTTAATGATATAAGGGCTTCTGCAAAGTATTTCACCCTCTTCATCCAGCCTGACCTCCACATTTTTTTCCGGTACACCCACCGTTCCGATTTTTATGCCATATTGGAAGGAATTGACAGATATGGCATAGGTTTCCGTCATGCCATAAACTTCAAGCACCATGATGTCCATGGCAAAAAACAATCTGGCCAGATGTTCCGGTAAGGAAGCACCTCCTGCAGATATCCGGGTTACCTTTTCACCTAATACTTCTTTCCAGAACGGGAAAACTTTTTTCCGGTAATAGTTGTGCTTTAATCTGTAAATCAATGAACGATTTTCAGGATTATAATTAATGGCAAAATTCCAGGCATTCTGCCATATTCTTTTTCTTGAACCTGTTTGCTTTTCCGTCATGGATTGTATTTCCGCAGCTATTTTATCGAGCAATAAAGGCACACTCAAAAAAATCACCGGTTTGACTTCCTGCAGGTTTCCCACAACTGTATTCATGCTTTCTGCATAATAGACAATCATCCCCGCATGCTGATACATATAGTTATGAGCCGACTCATAGGAATGGCTTAACGGCAGATAACTGAGCGCCTTCTCCCCTTTTTTGAGAAAATATATTTCTGACATGCTTTTCATCATGCGGAGAATATTGCGGTGGCGAACCATTGCCCCTTTTGGTCTTCCCCCTGTCCCTGAGGTAAAATATATGCTCTGAATATCCTCCTCTCCTGTTTCTGAAATCCTGCGTTCAAGGACTTCATCCGGTACATCATTCCCTTCTTCCAAAAAGCGGTTTAACGATGGAATGTCCTCTGCATCTTCAATCAAAATGATTTTCCTGACCAAAGGTATGTTACTACAGATACGCCTGATTACCTGATACAGGATTTTATTAAAAACAAAAATCAAGCTGATATCTGTATGCTCAATTATGTAATGCAGGTCATCCTCGCTGTAAAAAGGACTGACAGGAACGTGAACAGCCCCTGCCATGTTGATCCCTGCATCGAGGACATTCCATTCAGGCCGGTTGTTGGTAAGGGTGGCGATGTGATCTCCTTTTACGACATCATTGGCTATTAAGGCTTTTGCCAGTTTTTTTGAAAGTTTGGCATATTCCCGGTAGGACACATACCGCCATTGACCTTCTTTTTTATGGGCAAAAGCAATTAAATCAGGATAAGTTTTTTCGGCCCTCAGAACAATATCAAAAGTCCTTTGACACATAAACCATTTATGAATTATAAATCGGTAAAGTTATAAGTGAGCGATGCAAATAAAAACCTGCCTATACCGGGAGCACCAAAGGCCTGATAATATTCCCGGCCAAGCAGATTAGTTCCGCCAATCCTGACAATCGTGTTGTATTTAACCAGATGATAATTCAACTGGACATCGAATGTTGAATAAGGTTGAAGGGTTCCGCTGGCAAAAACAGCTTCCCACTTAACCGAATCAACCCAATGGAAATTAGCAGTTAAACCAAAATTTTTAAAGAGATTTTTCCCTTCCAGCCCGATATTGAAACGATGTTTGGGTGTATTAAAGCCGGGAACAAGCGGATCGGTGGTTGCCAGATCCTTCATTTTGGCATAGGTATAATTAAAGTAAACATTGATTTTATTGTTTATTGCATAGTTCAAACCGATGGAAGACCCGAGTGTCTGAACATCTGATTTAGAATTGGCATAAATGGAATAGGTGTTGTATTTTCCATTTTTAAGGTCGGCTAATCCGGTTGAATCGCCTGCAATGCCTGTTTTGGGCTCAACTGCCCTGACACTGCCGATAAAACCATTGTACTTGTTCATATAAAAATTCCAGTCAATATATAATTTGTTGATTATCTGGCTTCTGTAACCAATTTCGAAAGTTTTTACCTGTTCAGGCTGAATGGGATCGAGCTGAATGGTTTCAAGGAGCGCAGGATTCCCTGTTTGCTTGAATGCCATCACTGACGACAGGGTATAAAGGTTATAATAGCCGGTAATATTTCCCTTGACGATGAAAGAACCTGTATTCAGTAAATAATACTGGTCGTTGAGTGTCGGGCTGCGGAATGCGGATTGAAGGCCAACACGGAAATAATGGCTTTTCAGCTTATAAACAACTGCAAAGCGTGGTGAAAGCTGTGCATTATAGTTTTTACTCTTATCTGCCCTTACCGAAGCAATCAGCTTCAGGTTGTCATTCAACAGATTTTTGGTTAACTGGGCAAATCCTCCGAAATCGAAAAATGAAATATTGACGCCATTGGTATCACTGAAAATCTTTCCGTTCGTGCGAGGTATCCAGTTACGGAAAACAAGGCCTGCATTAAGTTCTGCCCATTTCAGGTCTTTGGAATATCCGGCTTCGGCATGTTCAAAAATGGATAAGTCGGGGTAGCGTGAACCCTGAGGACGATCCGGATTGGTGATGATGGAATTCAGGACAGCATTAAATTTATCAGTACCTGGTTGCAGCCAGCCATTTGCCGAAGCAGCCAAAGCTGCCTGATGGGCAACCGGATACATCTGCGCATAGTTAAACGGCAAAGAATAATAATTTGTTTGCTGTTCGATGCTGCTGACAAAAGCATCAGCATAGGCACGGCTGACCGCTGGGAGGCCAGCCATACCTAAATTGATCCCGGTAAGTCCAAGGTCAAAACTCTTGTTTGAATTTTCGAAAGTCGCATAAGCTTTGAAAGTAAAATTGCGGTATCTTCCTTCTATTTTATGTTGCTGGTGAATAAAATCTTCCATCCTTGCCCTGTTGTTTCCCTGAAATACGCCACTTGATTGAGAAAACTTATAATTGTAGGATATTTCAGCATGTCCGTTAAAACGATAGGCCAGAAAGGCATTCACCTTCATACTTTCATTTTTTAATGAAACCATATCGCCCTCCATGTAGCCGGGGAGCATGAATGAAACCGGAGCCGGACGTGCACTGTCGTAAACCGATACATAGTTTTGAAAACCTGAGTCGGCTATCAGATTATAGATATTCTGCGGAGATGAAGGCATAATCCTGTAGCGGTTGTATTTCGGATCATCAGCCGGCCAGTCATCCCCGGAAAAGTATCCGGCAGTCAGTTTAAACCCGATCTGGTCTTTTTTACCATAGGTATCAGCAAAGCGAAGCTGTCCTTCCATATAATTTCTGCTTCCGCCCTTCAGCATCACAGTCAGTCCTTTATAATCATAGGGATTTTTTGTTGTCATCGACAAAACCCCCTGAAGGGCATTAGGACCATACATAGCAGAAGCCGGGCCTGAAATTAACTCAATGGAAGCCAGATCAATATCGGAAACGCCAAACATATTTCCGGGCGAAAAATTCAAGCCACTCGACTGATTATCCATGCCATCCACATATTGAACAACTCGGTAAGGCTGAGTAGAATTGAAACCACGTGTGTTGAAAGTGGCAAATCCCAGATTGTTCGTTACAATATCTACTTCTTTGATATTTCCAAGGCTATGATAAAAATTCCATCCAGGAAGGTTCTGAATGGTGGTCGCCTGAATCTTTTGAATAGAGGCAGGAGCCGAAATTACTTTCTCATTAACCCTTGAAGCACTGATGACTACTTCATCCCCAACCAGTGCCGAGCTTTCCAGATATACCTGCAGTTCTTTTCCATCCGGCTCAGCTTTTATTTCCTGAGTTTTAAAACCAAGAAAAGAAACCAGTAATACTACCTGCCTGTTATCACTGACATTAATTTTAAAATAACCGCTTTTGTCAGTAATCGTACCGCTCTGACTGCCCCTGATGAGCACAGAAGCTCCCTGCAAGGCTTCCTTTGTTTCTTTGTCATAAACCTTTCCCTGAATAATATGCTGAGCCTGCAAAAAACTGACACTCAGCAGCAGTAATGTGAATAAAGCTATTTTCCTCATAATTTACATTTTTTATGCCTACAAAATAACAAGTCATTCAAAAACAAAAAGTTAATGAGACTTATAAATGAAATCATACAATAAGATGATACTGAATAATAATTTTGTATGATTTGTATCATATTCATGACAAACACCTAACTTTGCAGAAAAAAACAACATGGAATTCAGAGCATTTCTGAAAAACACTTATCTGTTCGGGCATTTGCAGGATAATGAACTGGAAGAACTTGAACAGAACAGCACAGAAGTATTTTTTGCCAGAGGTGAAACCATTTATAAACAGGATAGTTTTGCCACCCATGCCCTCTATCTGCTGAAAGGTCATGCTTCAGTTTATACAGAAATACAAAATTACCAGCGTATTATAAAAATCATCAAGCCGGGTTGGTTTATCGGGCTTATGTCTGTTTTCAGCATGGAAAAGCATTTGTTTTCAGCCAGGGCAGTGGAAAACTGCGTGGTCAGAATGATAGACAAAACCACCTTATCATCGTTATTAAGCAGAAATTCCGAGTTTTCCTTAAAATTCATCAAGGAACTGAGCCTGCTGGGAAGCAGTCTGATTTATTACCTTGCCCTGCAAAATACCAAAAATGTCAGAGGCCGCATTGCCGAAATTCTGTTGCATTTATCCGAAAATATATTTAAAAGCCCGACATTTCCATTAATGTTTACGCGCAAAGAACTCGGTGCCATTGCCAATACATCGACAGAAACAGCTATCCGCATTATCAATGATTTTAAACGGGAAAAACTGATAGAAATCGAAAACAATGTTATTACAATTCTCAACATAGAATTGCTCAGAAAGGCAGTAATCCTTGGTTAGAACCCGATTTTCCCCTGGTTTCACTCATCTTTTTCAGTAAGGCCTCCAGCTTTTCTGTTTCACCACTTTCACGGTAAACATTAGCCAGATCCTGCATATAGGTTTTATTATGAGGCAGCAGTTTGATGGCAGTCAGATAATATTTTTCAGCCTCAGCAAAGTTTTTTTCCTTGAAACACATAAAGGCATAATTGCTGTAGGCATCGGCAAAATTGGGTTCTATTTCAATACTTTTCAGGAAATATTTCTTTGCTTTTTCAATATCGAGATAAAATTTATAATAGGCTTGTCCCAGGAGATTATAAGCCAGAAAATAATCCGGAAAAATATCAATGGCATGTTCAAGATGGGCAATACCATCCTGTAACATCTCCCTGGCCTGTGTCATCTTGCCCTGCTGATAAGCTCTCATCACTTCCTTAATCATCAGGTCACCGTACATAAAATTAGCACGTGCTGAGTTTTCGAGGTGCACAATATCGTGTTTAATAAGCGTATCGACACTTTTCCAGTCGTTGTTGCGGGCAATGGTTTTTACCATTCCTGCACCAATGAGTAAAAATGAAACCGCAAAAATCCTGAGAGCTGCATTTTTTTGCAAGGAAAGTTTTTCAGGTAATGTACGGGCAATAATAAATATCAGGCCAGTCAAAACTATTGAAAATCCGAGCGAAGGGGAATAAAGAAACCTGTCGGCAACAATGCCCATGACAATCTGAACAAGATTGGTGTACATCGAAATAGCGAAAAGGTAAATAAAGATACCAATTGAAATCCAGCTACGTTTTTTGAAATTTACCATTGCCAGATAAATCAACCCGATGTGAATAATGACAGAAAGCCATACGAGAGGGTGCCCCCAGTTGACCACAGGAATCATCCCGTATCCGTAATAAAAACGCAAGGGGAACGGAAGAAAGATCAGCTTCAGATAAAAAAGCAAAATATAAAAAGCGGTGGGTATCCTTTCAAAGAAACTCATGTATATCATCGGATTTTCAACCAGAAGCTTAGGCCGGATGCGGTGTGGCAGGTAAAGTTTGGGAAGAAACTTAACCATCAGAAAAGCTACTGCCAGTGCCACAACAATGTAAATCAGTTTTTTTCTGTTTACTCCGGGAATAAACCACAACACAAGGGGAATAATGGCCACAAAAGCAAGGGCAGAAATTTTGCTCAGCAAAGCAATGATAAAAACAAGGAATCCTCCTGCAAAATTCAGTAAATTTCCTTTGACAGACCATTTTCGCATCAGGTTCAAGGTAACCAGGCTTAGAAGAAAACTAAGCAGTTCATCTCTGTTTTTAAGGCTTGTAACAACTTCAGTATGAGTAGGATGAGCCAGAAACAACAGACACGCAATCAGCGGGAACAATGGATGGAGATGGCCAAATAATATCTGAAACAATCTGTAAATCAGCCAGATGGTGATAATATAAAGAAGAATATTGATGAAGTGGCTGATGTGAGGATTTTGTCCAAACAAGCCATATTCTATGGCAAAGGTGGCTTTAACAACAGGACGATAACCAAAACTGACGGTTTGCCCCTGCTGCATTTCATGTGAAGCATATAAACCAGTAATAATTTCCGGCAAGGCCTTAAATCCTTTTTTAACCTGCTGATTATTAGCTACATAAATATCATCAAGTGAATACTTATTGGGAATTGAATTGCCGTAAAAAAGAAATGCAATAAGGGTTATCAGAAAAAAAACCTTTGTTTTACTTTCGATGAGGCTCATGAAAAAACCCTTCGACTGAAGTGTTTTTTCTTCTTTTTTCAGGTGACTTTTCTGGTGATGACCGTTTTGATGATGATTATTTTCCGGTTTATTTTGATTTTTATGTTTTTGTTGGCTCATTTTGTAAAATCAGTTCAATAATCAGTTTGTTTTTACATGCTATAACATCAGAATTCTGATTTTATTATTTTCTTATTATTTTTTTGTGTGAAAAGACGGGCAATTGGTGTTGCTGGTTTATTCTGAAATAAAAATTATCTGACACGTGTCGTGTCTCCGGTTTCCTCGTATAATCTGTTCAGCTCTTCCTTAAACTGAGGATTATGGGGCTTGAGTTTTATGGCCAGCTGATAATATTTTTCTGCCTCTGAAAAGTTTTTCATTTTAAAGTAAACCCATGCCAGATTTCCAATGGCGGGAACATAGGACGGATTAATCTGAACAGCCTTTGAAAAATATTCAACCGCTTGCTGATGATTTTTATAAAATGAAAAATAGATAGACCCCAACATATTGTATGCCTGATAATAATCAGGATAAACCTGAAGAGCCTGCCGGTAATGTTCCTCCGCTTTTCTGACTTTTTCCCACGAACTGAAACCATTATTGTCCGTGGCATCTTTCATGGCTTCATTTTTAAGCATCCCTGCATAAATGTAATTTGCTCTTGCTGAATTCTTAAGGTAGTCAATATCATGAGCAACCAGACTTTCCTGAGTTTTCCATTGTACATTTCTACGGTTGGTGTAAATTACCGTTATCACAAAC
>JAAYUY010000146.1 GCA_012517435.1 Sphingobacteriales bacterium
GAATGGAAATTTTGAAAACTGGACAAAAACAGGGAATTATGAAGAACCTGATCACTGGATAACCCCCAATATGTTGCTATCAGGCCTTGGCGTAAGTTCTGTAAAAAAGGAATTTACCAATGTGCATTCGGGGAATTATTCAGTGCGGCTCGAGAATGTTGAGGTTTTTGGAGGAATGTATTATGCTCCGGGCTTTATGACTCTGGGGATGTTCACTTTTGACCCTAACACTTTTGAATCGAATATTTTTGGAGGAATACCCTATACCAACCGTCCCAAAAAGTTTAAGGGTTATTACCAATATACCCCTGCTGTTTCTGGAGATACAGGCTTGATTGCCATTGTGTTATTTACTTTTGACACCCTTAGCCAGAAAAAAGATACCATCGGAGGGGGTAAGATTTTTATCAGCCAGGCTACCAGTAGCTGGACAAAATTTGAAGTAAATATCGATTATAAAAACTCAGTTTTACCTGATTCCATGAACATTGTTGTCCTTTCATCCCAGAGTTTGCAGCCACCTGCGGGAACTGTACTTTTAATTGATAGTCTGTATTTCGATCATCTTGGAAGTATCGGAGAAACGGAGTCGCAAAATATTGTCTGGCGTTATTCAGGAAATCGTCTGAATGTCGGTAATCCCTTTCAGGGCAATACTTTCTGGTATTTATCAGACCTGACGGGAAGGGAACTCATGTCAGGCATAGAAAGGGAAAGTGGAGTTATTTCTATTCCTTTTCTTTTAAAAGGAGTATTTATCCTGACAATGGTCAATGACGAAGCAGTAAGATCGGTGAAGGTACTGATTCAATAGGCTGAAAATCAGTCTCTTCCATGCATCCAGTACAGTAGTTTTCCTGAAAGCAGGTAAACCACAATTCCCAGAAACACCATGATGACTAAAATGGCCAGAAACAGGGTCATTGCTCCGAGATTAGACATGATTCCAACGGCAAGACCACCCAGCAGATGAGCAATGAAAAAGCTCAGGAACCATACTCCCATGAAAAAGGAGCTCAGGCGTTCGGGTGCAAGCTTGGTAACCATACTTAAACCGATAGGAGAAACGAATAACTCCCCAATAGTGGAAAAAAGATAGAAAGACAACAGCCAGAGCAGGCTTGCCTGAACCTGAGGATCTGCATTTTCACCACCGCGCTGATGGACGGCTCCCATCATAAACAAAAACCCAAGCCCAAGAATGATCATTCCGTAAGCCATTTTCTTTGGGGTAGAGGGATTTTTACCTTTTTTGTTCAGGAAAAGCCATAACCATGAAAAAACAGGAGAAAGCAATACCACGTAAATCGGATTGATAGACTGGAACCAGGGGGTTGGTATTTCCCAGTTGAAAATCCGTTTATTGATGAATTTTTGTGTATAAAGGTTCAGGGTGCTGCCAGCCTGTTCGAATGATGCCCAGAAAAATATAACCAGAAACAACAGGACAATAATGACTCTGATTCGATCGCTTTCTTCTTTGGTAAAAGGAATTTTCTGCGATTTAACCTGTTGTTCCTGATGTTGAGCCATTAGCTTGTGTTTGGCTGTTTTGCCCATATCACCCAGATATATTTTACCGAGAATCAGGTAAATAATCAGTCCGATAGCCATACCGATTCCAGCGGCCAGAAAACCATAGCGGTAGCCATAAGTTGGCCCGAAATATCCACAGATAATAGGAGCGAGGATAGCACCTCCGTTAAATATCATGTAATAGATGGTGAAGGCACTGTCGCGTCTTTTGTCTCCCTGCTCATACAAGTCGCCAATGAGAGTAACTGTTGTCGGTTTAAAAAACCCGTTGCCGACAGCAAGCAAGGTAAGGCCGGTAAAGAAAGGAATTTGTCCGGCATCGGTAGCCAGTGTAAAATGCCCGAACATGATGAGCAAACCACCGATAAAGATGGAACGCCTTTCACCCAGATATCTGTCGGAGAGGTAACC
>JAAYUY010000147.1 GCA_012517435.1 Sphingobacteriales bacterium
TATTTGTATTCCTGTATTCTTTTTCAGCTCGGTTTTAAACTGAATATGTTTTTGATACCATTCTTCCCATTTTTCGTCAAACAGCTCAATATCGTCAACTGTTTCAAGCAGAAGTGGATATTGTTCGGGCAGATAAAACGGAAGGATAACCTGATTTGGAGTGGAACGAGCCATAGTTTTTTATAACAAAAATATCACCCCTTCGGGGTTCTATTGTATTTTTTCGTTACAAAAATATCACCCCTTAGGGGTTCTATTGTATTTTTTCGTCTTACAAAAATATCACCCCTTCGGGGTTCTTTTGTCTTTTTTCATCTCCAATAAATAATGTCACCCCTTCGGGGTTCTAATGTATTTTTTCATCTCCAATAACAATAATGTCACCCCTACGGGGTTCTATGGGTGTATGTCACCCCTTCGGGGTTTAAGTGGCATTTATCATGATTAACCCTCAAATCAAAACTGTTTCTCGCATTTTACACGGATCAGATCGGCTTCAACGCTTTCATCTGAACAGGACAGGTGATCGCAGGTAACGCAGGTATTTACCCTTCTTCTGGCAATACGCTGAATGTTGAGCAGGTGCTGAACACTGATATTGTCGGTGGTAATGTTTTTTCCGCCACTGCCACAGGCAAGTGTCATGGAAGGTTGAAGCATGTTAAACGTCCCTCCCAATGCTCCCTGCGAGGCGGGTGTATTGACAAGAATTCTGCCGGCATTCATGATGGTTGCAAATTCCTTTATCTTTTCCTCATCATTTGAAAAAATGCTGACCGTATGCCCAAGTCCACCCATTTTATTGATTTTTCTGCACATTTCAATGCCTTCCCTGAAACTTCCTACTTCATAAAAGGCAAGAATGGGTGCCAGTATTTCCAGCGATAGCGGATAATCAAAACCAACCTGATCTTTCTGATATTCAGCAATCAATACTGATGTATCTTCAGGAACATCAATACCTGCCATTTTTGCTATTTTCCATGCAGGCTGCCCTATTACTTCTGCGTTCATCACCCTGTCGCTCTGATTTATGGCTATTTTTCCAACCTTTATTTTCTCTTCCTCATTGAGGAAATAAGCCTTTCGCCATCTGAATTCTTCTCTGACGTTTTCTGCATTGTTTGAGCTCACAACCACTGCCTGCTCGCTCGCACATACGGTACCATAATCAAACAACTTGGAATGAAGTATCTGATCCACAGCAAGTTCTACATTTGCCGATTTCCCGATATAAACGGGAACATTTCCCGGTCCTACACCAATCGCTGGGTTTCCTGAATGATAGGCAGCCCTGACAAGGCTAACCGAACCTGTAGCCAAAACCAAAGCAACTTTTTTATGCCCCATCATTCTGATGGTTTCTTCCTGCGTGGAACGGGGAATCCACTGGATGCAGTTTTCTGGTGCACCTGCTTCGAGTGCAGCCTCATAACATATTCTGGCTGCTTCATTACTGCATTTTTTTGCAGCTCCATGCGGGCGTATGATAATAGGATTACGTGTCTTGAGGGCAATTAATATTTTAAACAATACGGTGCTGGTTGGATTGGTAATTGGAGTAATACAGAAAACAGGTCCCAACGGACGGGCTATTTCAGTAATATAATCGCTTTCTGCAACAACCCCGACCGTTTTTCTATCTTTGATGTCTTCATAGACAAACCGGGTAGCGATGGTGTTTTTACGGGCTTTGTCCTCCCATCTGCCCAGCTTTGTTTCTTCATAAGCCATTTTTGCCAGCCTGATACGGTTGTTGAATCCTGCCCGGTAAACTGCTGCCACAATTTTATCCGTTTCTTCCTGACTATAGGTGGCAAAATGTTCTGCTGCCACTGCAGCATTTTGCATTATTTCTTCGATGTCAAGCCCCGGAGTCGTATAAGTATTTTTCATTGCTCTTTAATTTCGGTTTGTCTGAAGGTAATGAATTAATATGCAAAAATATGAATATGAATTAAACCGGCCTTTCATTTTCTATAAATCTGTTGATAAAATCAAAAATGTTACTTCATGTTTTGAGTAAATTTGCCGCCCATGTATGTCATAACAGATATTGAAACGACAGGCTTAAACCCACGCTGGGACAGAATTACAGAAATATCTATGATTGCCTTTGACGGAGAAAAAGTTATCGAAGAATTCAGCACACTTATTAATCCTGAGCGTTTGATTCCTGCTCAGATCACACAACTGACCGGAATTACCACTTCCATGGTCGAAAAAGCCCCAAAATTTTATGAAATAGCGAGAAAGATAGTCGAATTCACGGAGGGAAAAATTATCGTTGGACATAATATACAATTTGATTATAATTTTCTACGCGCTGAATTTCAGCATCTTGGATATGAATTCACCCGGAAAACCCTTTGTACGGTAAAATTATCTAAAAAGCTGTTTCCCGGTTTTCGTTCCTACGGACTTGGAAACCTTTGTAAAAGCCTGAACATACAGGTTAACGACCGTCACCGGGCAGCCGGAGATGCCATGGCTACCGTGGAAGTTTTCAGAAAGCTTTTAATGATGGAAGGGAAAAACGGCCAAAGCTTTCAGGATGTTTCTGCCATCCCTTTTAAAGACCTGAATCCTGCCCTGAAAAGACAGACAATTGAAAACCTGCCGGAGAGCTGCGGGGTTTATTACCTTTTCAATGAAAAAAAAGAATTGATTTATGTTGGTAAGAGCCTGAATATCAGGAAAAGAATCATTGAACACCTGCGCAAGCCATATGGTATCAGAGTAAACGACATGCGTCAACATATTACCGATATCAGCTATGAGTTGACCGGCAGTGAGCTGATTGCCCTGTTGATGGAATCGGCAGAGATTAAGCTACATCAACCCTTGTTTAACCGTCAGCAAAGGAAAACCCTTTTCAATACCGGATTATATTATTTTTTCAATGAGGCAGGCTATTGTTGTTTTACGATAGAAAAAGTTAAATCAGATAAAAATCCCATTGCATTATTTACCTCAAAAATGTCGGCTCGGGGCTATCTTGAAAACCTGCAGCGTCAATATGGCTTATGCCAGAAGCTGTGTGGCCTCTACCCTGCTTCGGGAGCTTGTTTCGAATACACCATTCAGCTTTGCCGGGGTGCCTGTTGCGGTGAAGAACCGGCAGAAAGCTATAATGAGCGTGCTTTGAGAGCTATTGAAAAAACAGAAGGCCCGAAAGAAAACCTGTTTATCATCGATAAGGGAAGAACCATAAAAGAAAGAGCAGTGGTCAAAATTGAACAGGGACGGTACAAAGGATATGGATATATTGATCTCGACTGTTTTTCAGGGAGTCTGGAAGAATTAAACGATTGTGTTCATTTTCAGGAAGATAACCGCGATGTGCATTTTATTATCCGTCATTATCTGCAAAAGAATAAGGTTGAGCAAATCATCAGGTACTGAGTCGGGTATTATTTCCCCTAACTTTCTTGCATTTTCTTTCAATTCATTTATAATCAATCACTTATGATTTTTATAAAAAGATTTTCCAATGCTGAAAAGCTGTTATCTTTGCAGGCATTAATAAAGTAACAGTTTTGGCTAAAATCATCAATACTTATATTAAGTTGATATTGTTAGTGAAACGAAAAAATGAACAAAGATAAAAAATGACAAAGCGGTTTTATTCAGTCATCAAAGGCACGGGAGCATATATTCCTCCGAAGAGAGTAACCAATGAAGATTTTTTAAAGAATGAATTTTACAATCAAAACGGAGAAAAATTAGAAAAAGAGAACAGTGAAATTATCCGTAAGTTTTACGAAATCACAGAGATAGAAGAAAGAAGATACGTAGATGACGAATATGTAACTTCAGATATAGGTTATTTTGCAGCAGCAGATGCACTCGAGTCAAGTAAAACGGATAAAGAAGAACTTGATTATCTGATCGTTGCACACAATTTTGGGGATGTCAGAAAAGACAATCCCCGCTCAGATATGGTGCCCTCTCTGGCTGCAAGGATTAAAGCAAAATTAGGTATCAAAAATCCGTTTACAGTAGCTTTCGATTTACCATTCGGATGTCCGGGCTGGCTTCAGGGAGTCATTCATGCCGATTATTTCATCCGCAGCGGAGATGCCAAAAAAGTCATGGTGGTTGGAGCTGAAACATTATCAAGAATTTCCGATCCGCACGACATCGACTCCATGCTTTACAGCGATGGTGCCGGTGCTGTCATTCTCGAAAGTGTTGAAAGTGAAGTCCCTGTCGGGATTTTGAGTCACCTTACCCGTTCCGATTGTGTGGAATACAGCCGATTGCTCAGCATGGGGCCATCCAATAATCCATTTTACAAGGGAACCGAAATATTTCTGAAGATGAACGGGCGTAAGTTGTATGAATATGCTCTGAACACTGTTCCGCAAATGGTCAAGGATTGTCTGGCAAAAGCTGGCGTTCTTTTTCAGGATGTCAGAAAAATTCTGATTCACCAGGCAAACTCAAAAATGAATCAGGCCATATTAAGCAGGTTATACAAATTGTTTGGAAATAATGAAGTTTCCGGAACCATCATGCCGATGACGATCAGTAAACTGGGAAACAGCAGTGTCGCTACCATTCCGATTCTACTGGATATGATTTTTAAAAATAATTTCAGCGGTCAGCAAATAGAGCTTACAGATTGCTTTGTGATGGCATCGGTAGGTGCCGGTATGAATGTCAATGTAGTGGTATATCAAATGCCAACGGAATAAGTATAACATTCTCAACTGCCTTTTGTTTTTAAAGAAATAAGATTGTAAATGGTGATGAGTGATGAGTGATGAGTGATGGGTTCAGTTTCACGGATTTTTGTGCCAACTGAAAACTGCCTACTTTTTAATTACCTTCTGCCTGTTTCAGAGAATCATGTAATATCCCTGATAAAAATTCAAGATTAACCAACTGTGTATTACGCTGTTCTGCCGGTCACACTCTGTTAACCATCATTGAACCAATGCTCAATTAATTCAGCTTTAACAATAATGGCTTTATACCGGTGCTTGCAGAAATTTATTGACCATTTCGTGCAATTCTTCCATTTTAATAGGTTTTGCCAGATAGTCGTTGCAGCCTGCTGCCAGAATATCTTCCCTGTCGCCCGACAAGGCATAGGCTGTTACTGCTATCACCGGCACTTCCGGCCTTATTTTTTTTATTTCCCTTGTGGCATCCAGACCATTCATCCCGCTCATCTTAATGTCCATCAACACCAGACGAATGTCGGGATTTTCCTTAAATACCCTGACAGCCTCTGCCCCGTTTTCGACATGTATCACTTCCACGTTCAGGTATTTAAGCATTTTAAACACCACCAGATAATTGTAATACTCGTCTTCGGCAAATAATATCAAAGCCGGTTTCTGCGTTTCCTGACTCATTTCTCCTACCATTGCTTTATGTTAATTTTTTATCGGTATCGTAACATGAAAAACAGTACCTTTTCCAAGCTCAGATTCCACCCTGATCCGCCCATTCAGTAATTCTGTATAAGCCTTACATATTGCCAGCCCAAGACCTGTTCCCCTGAAAAGCTGGCTTTTATCGCTTTCGACCTTGGTAAATTTTTCAAAAATAAATTCATGATTTTCAGGTGCTATGCCAATTCCGGTATCACTGACCCTGAAACACAACTCATTCTCCCGCCTTTCACACATCAGGCTTACCTCACCCTTCTCAGTGAATTTAAAAGCATTGGAAAGCAAATTGTTGATGATTTGTTTTAGCTTGGTTTCATCGGTTAATACTTCCTTCTCAGCCTCTGAGATTGAATTAACCAGAATAAAGTTAATTTCAGGATTCTTGTTTTTGTCCTCATATTGTCTGTAAAGGTTATTTATCATTCTGTTTACATCGAACATCCGGTAAACGGCTTTTTCCTGACCCGATTCTATCATAGAATAATTTACCGTTTCGGTAACCACATCGATGAGCTGATAGCCGCAATCCTTGATAACTTCAATGTATTCCTGCAATTCTTCCATGGTCGTGCCGGGAGCAGTCAATAATTCGATAAAGCCGATTATCCCGTTGAGAGGTGTCCGTATTTCATGAGAAATATTATTGAGGAATGAAGATTTGAGCCGGTCGCTTTCTTCTGATTTTTCCTTGGCGGCAATCAGATCTTCTATCATTTGTTTTTTCTCGGTAATATCTTCTTTTACGCCCAGAAAATGTGTAATTTCTCCATCTGCAGAAAAGATAGGGGCTATTCTGGCTGATTCCCAGTAAAATTGCCCGTTTTTCTTCCTGTTGTAAAATTCCCCCTGCCAGATTTTTCCTGATGTAATAGTTGACCATAGTTCCTGGTAATAGGCCTGGGGATGAAATCCTGATTTTAAAATCCCCGGCTTCTTCCCTTCCACCTCTTCAAATGAATAACCTGTAAATTCTTCGAATTTCGGATTGACATACTCGATGAGCCCATCTTTATCGGTTATTACAATAGCTGCCGGACTTTGAACAACAGCTGTCGAAAGTTTTTTGGCTTCTTCTTCTGCCCGTTTAAGGTTAAGATAAATGCTGAACTGGTTGGCAATGATTTCAAAAACATCGAGGTCTTGCAGGCTGTAAGCATCCGGATCATGATAATTCTGGGTTACCATGGCTCCCAAAACATTATTTTCGTTGATTAAGGGAACACCCATCCAGCACTCAGAGCGTGAGCCAAGATGTTTTATAAGCCCTTTTTCTGCAAGATCATCAATATCCTTCTTTTTTAACAGCAACGGACGTTTTTCATGTATCAGGTAACCTGTGAGTGATTTTTCTGCCGGCCACTCCTGAATATTGTCTTTTTCATCTGTCAGGAAGGGAGTTGACAACATGCCTGTTTTTGGATTGTAAAGTGCTACATAAAAATTGGAAGTATCAAATAACCTGTTTAAAACGGATTTCACTATTTTATAGAGTTCATGGGCAGTTTTTGCCATCAGAACGGCATCGGCAATGGCATATTGCACCATCATAATGAGGTCGTTACGATGTTTTTCAGTTACATCCCTGATAATGGCCCCAATACCCGGTCTGTTTTCCGATAATGTCAGCGGGAATTTGGTCGTTTCAAACACCTTTTTTCCGATGTTTTCATAATTCACCACTATTGTTTTTTCATTTATGACCCTTTCGTCAGATTTCAGGCAGATACTAGCCTGCTCTTCACTCATCAGCTCAAAATCCGTTTTCCCGATGATTTCTTCCATGCTCCGTTTAAAAAACTTTTCTGTCGCTCCGTTCACGATTAAATACTTCTTGTTTTCATCCTTGATAAACATCAGATCATTACTGGCCTCCACAAATGAATTATAGATATTTTCCTTTTCCCTGAGCAATTCCTTTGTTTTTTTCATGGAGGTCATGTCCATGACGGTTACAATCAGTCCTTTTTGTTTATCAGCCGGATTGAGGTGGTTGGCTGAAAGATAAATATGCATCGGCTCTCCGCTTTTTCTGATCCAGATGGTTTCTGTTTCTGCAATTTCATCCCTCTCCATTTCAGCGATTATCTTACCTATTCTGTTGTACTCTTCTTCATCCGGATAAAGAAAGCGGGCATTTCTGCCAATCAACTCTTCCCGGCTATAACCTGTTATTTTACAAATTGCTTCATTGATCTCGATGATAACTCTGTTGATCAAATGACAAATGCCCATGGTTGAAGCATTGAAAATGCTTTTAAGCTTTTCATGGTTAATTTTGTTTTCCTCCTCAATCCTGATTTTTTCTTTTCTGAGCTCTTTTTCTTTTAAGGCATGTCCCATGGCTGAACCAAGCCTGCGGATATGCTCCTTGATGACATAATCCCAGGCCCCTGCTTTCATGCATTCCACTGCGGTCTCTTCGTTCAGTGAGCCTGTCAGCATGATGAAGGGTAAAGTCGGATCTTTTTCAATGACTATTTTAAGTGCCTGCATGCCGGTAAAGGCAGGCATATTGTAATCGCTTAACACGATATCAGGTTGAAATTGTTCGAGGGCTGATATTAAGCCCGCTTCATTATCGGTAACCAGAAGGTCAGCATCAGGAAAACTGTGTTTTATTTCTCTTTCAGCAAGTGTGATATCTGCCTGAAAATCCTCCAGTAAAAGTACTTTTAAGACATTTTTCATCAGAAACATTTATTTATTGAGAATACAGGATTGAGCAAAGGTAAAGTTATGTGATAGCAAAAGCAAATTAAATTTTTTTTGTTTATTTAGATGGTTCATTAATCAGCAGCCAGTAGAGGCCAAGATTTTTCACCGTTTCAAAAAAAGTATCAAATTCGACAGGTTTGACCACATAACTATTGGCACCAAGCTCATAGGCTTTTTTTATGTCGGGGTCTTGCCTTGAAGAAGTAACAATGACCACGGGAAATTTTCTGGTTTCGGAGTTGTTTTTCAGAATCTGAAGCACTTCCAGCCCGCTGATTTTAGGGAGTTTCAGGTCGAGGAAAATCACTTTCAGATTTTTGTTTTTGGGAACACCTGAATATTTTCCTCTTGAGAAAACAAAATCAAGTGCTTCGGCACCATCTTCCACCAGAAAGATTTTGTTCATTAGCCCACCTTTTTTCAAGGCTCTCAGCATCAGTTCGGCATCTGCCGGATTGTCTTCCACTATCAGAATTTCAACTGCCTGAATGTCTTCCATAAAACATTTATTTTTAAGTTGAAAAAATGAATCTCTATTTAAAAAATAATTTTTTCATCCTTCCAAAGGTAATGAAAAATAAAATTTAGCCCCCTCCCCTGGTTTTCCTTCCGCTTTTACATTTCCCCCATGTTTGCTGACTATTTGTTTGACAATTGCCAGGCCTACTCCTGTTCCTTCAAATTCTCTTTTGTTGTGTAAGCGCTGAAAGACCTTGAACAAATTCCCTTTAAAGCGATTATCGAATCCGACTCCGTTGTCCTTTACATAGAATTCACAAGTTCCTTCTTTTTTTGCACATCCGATTTCAATGACAGGATCTGAAACATTGGCACTGAACTTCAGTGCATTGCTGATCAGATTGATCCATACCTGTTTGAGCAGAATGTAGTCTCCTCTGACCTTGCTCAATTTATGAATTTTAACCTGATATTTACTTTTTTGTTCTTCATTCATGATTTCATTCAGTATTGATTTAACCAATGTTTCATTATTAACTTCCTCTTTCTGAAGCTCTGCCCTTCCTACTCTCGACAAGCGAAGAAGGTCTTCAATCAGATGCCCCATTTCCAATGCGTTTTCCGCAATGATCCTGCAGTAATGTTTTCCCTCATTGTCCAGATTTTCCGCATATTCATTCAAAAGAATTTTGGCAAAACCATTGATTGCCCGTAAAGGTGCCTTGAGGTCATGTGAGACTGAATAAGTAAATGCTTCCAGTTCCCTGATCGTATTTTCCAGCTGGATTGTCCGCTCTTCCACCAGCTTTTCCAGCTCTTTTCTGTATTTTTCCAGTTCTTTTTCTGCTTTAACCTTTTCGGTAATGTCCTGAATGATACCACCCAGAAGTATTTCATCTTCTGCCACCTCTATTCTGAATTTCTGAGTAAAAAGTACATGTTCAACACCATATTTGTCTTTCCACGTTTCTTCATAACTGCAATATCCCTTTTCAAGAGCCTCTGTGTCTTTTGCTATCATTACGCTGGCTATTTCAGGCGGAAAAGTTTCCTCTGGTCTGCGGTTTTTCCATTCCTCGAAAGGAAAATAATGGCAGAATTTTTCATTGGCATAAATAGGCCTCAGTTCCGCATCTTTTATCAATATCATGGCCGGGATGTAGTTCAGCAAAGCATTGAGCTGTGCCTGATTTTCGCGTAGTGTAGCCTCTATCTTTTTGGATTGAGTGATGTCGGAAATGACATGAACGGCACCCTGAAATTCCCTGTTTTCATTTAAAATCGGGTCAACCGTAATCAGATAGGTGTTTCCATTGATAACCATCTCCATTACTTCCCTTTCCAGGCTTTTTTTCATCCTGACAAAGGGGCAGCCTTCGATGGGGCAAGTGGTCTGGTGAACCTTCTCATAACAATATACACATTTTCCGTTTCCTCCGTTGTTCCCGAACATCTTATCAAAAGCATGGTTCGTTTTCAGTATTTTCTGATCACTGTCCAGCAATATAATTCCGTCCTGAATGGCATCAAATGTAATACGCCATTGTGTTTCAGAGCGTTTCAGCTCAGTTTCCCTGATATATTTTTCAGTTACATCCTGGTCAAAAACAAGGAAGGCAGGTCTTCCTTCCCATTGTATATTGGTAACTTTCCTGTCAAGCCACCTGATCCGGCCGCTTTTATCAATGATTCTGAACTGATAGTTTTCAGGGATATTCAAACCAGCCGTCCTCTTTTTCAAATAATCAGTAACCATTGGCCTGTCATCGGAGTGAATGATTCTTAAAGGATCGCCATTGTTCAGTTCTTCAATCGTATATCCTGTAATATTTATCAGATTAGGATTAGAAAACCTGATTTTCCCGTCCTGAACAACTGAAATTGTTTCCATGGCATTTTCAACCAAAGCGCGGTATTTTTCTTCACTTTCCCGTAGTGCCTTTTCAGTATTTTTTAGCGGTGTGATATCGAGCATGGAAACAATAATAAAATCTAATTCGGGAGCATGTCCTATGGTTAAAATAGCGTCCCTGATCTCCCCGCTGGCATGAATCAGGCGTGCTTCATATCGCTTGGGAATGTTTTCCCTGGCAGTAAAACGTTTCTGAAAATAATCCAACATCAATGGAAGACTTTCAGTCGCCACATATTTTTCCCATTTTGTCCCTATCAACTCCTGCTGTGAATAACCTGTTATCCGGTAACATTCCTCATTTGCCATTGTAATGACGCCATCCTCCCTGACAATAATGGTTGCTGTTCCGGTGTTCTCAAAAAGGTTCCGGTAGAGAATATGCGATTTTTCCAGTTCCTGACGTGCTGCTATTCTCTCTGTGATATCCTGAATAACGGCCAGAAAAACCTTTTTCCCTTCAAAATCAGACAATTGCAGATTGACCTCCACAGGATATTCGCTTCCGTCTTTCCGTAAGTGAAAGGTTTCAAACCTGACAACTTCTTCTCTCCTGTTTTTTAACGGCTCTAATAATTCATTGAATGTCTTTTGATTAAACCTCTTTTTTAAATCAAGTGGTGTCATTTCACGGAGTTGCTCCATGCTATAGCCCAGATTCCGTAATGCTCCCTGATTGACATAAATAAACTTGAGAGATTCAGCATCGAAAATATAAACTTCATTGACCGATCGGTCAATGGTAAATGTCAACATTAATTTCTCCTGAAGCAAAGCCTTTTCATCTTCCAGTATGCTTAAAAGTGCCTTGCGTGATCTTTCAGCTTCCTCAAGTAAATTTTTTTGCTGTTCGAGCAGATTCAGGTTGCTTACTTTCTCGCTCTGCAGCTTGTCAATCATTTCGTTTAGTTGTTCCTGATGTAAACTACTTTCGGCCCGAAGATTCCGTAATTCGAGGTGAAGGTTAGCCCTGAGCACCAGCTCTTCGGTATCGACCGGCTTTGCCAGAAAATCAACTGCTCCTGCCTGATATGCTTTTAACCTGTTTTCTATGTGGCTATAGGCACTCAGCATAATTACCGGCAAATTATTAAATTTCTTATCCGAAAGCAAAGATTTACAAAATTTAATGCCATCGCTATCAGGGAGTTTGATATCGAGGAGAACGAGATCGGCCATGTCATCCGACAAAATTTGGCGTGCTTCGGCAGCACTTCCGGCTACTATTGTCTGAAAACCATTGATTAACAGGACTTTTTTAATTAATTCCACCCATTCGGCTTCATCATCAACTATCAGGATTTTTCTTTCTTTTTCCATGTATTCAGGATTAGTTTTGACTAAATTTATTGGAAAGCGGCAGGTAAAAACCAAAAACACTTCCTTTTCCCTCCTCACTTTTAACCTCCATGTAACCATGGTGGGCTTCCACAATTTTTTTTACAATATAAAGCCCCAGCCCTGTGCCTTTCTCCCCTGAAGTTCCTTTAGCACCAAGGGTCTGAAAGGGTTGAAACAAGAGTTTCATGTTTTCAGGGCTTATTCCTTTTCCATGGTCAGCCACAGAAATATGGATAAAATCTCCTTTTTTCCTGCACTTAATTTCCACCACGGAGTTTTCAAAAGAAAATTTAACGGCATTGCCAATGAGGTTATTAAGAACCTGTGTCAGCTTTCTGCTATCTGCCTGAATTTCAATTTTTTTCAAAGAGGATTCGAATTTCAGGTTAATCTTTTTTCCGGAAGAAAGTACCTGATTCAACTCAACATTTTGCCGGATAAATTCCACCAAATCAATCTTTTCAGGGATGATTTCAATTTTCCCGGATTCAATTTTCGAAAAATCAAGCATATCTTCTAATAAATTCACCATGAAACGGGATGATTTTTCAATAATCTTCAGGAACTTAAGTTGCTCTTCTGTCAGGTTGTTTCCGGCATCAAAAATCAGAAATGAAGCATAGCTGGAAATAATACTCAATGGATTTCGCAGGTCGTGGGCAGCCATCCCGAGAAACTTGTTTTTCAAATCATTCAATTGAATAAGCTCTGCATTTTTCTTTTCGAGTTGCCGGTGAAGATTGATAAGTTCATTGTTGAGCTTTGAAATTTCATAAAAAATTTCGTTAATATCTCCCTTATCCGGAATACTTTTTTGCCGGTTCCTTTCCTTTATCAGTTGCCTGATCTGATTGGCCTGCTCGTTACTCAGATTGAATAGCTGCTCAACCCAGTTGTCCGGCCCTCTGTCGAATTCTGCTCCGAAAATTAACACTTCCCCATCGAGGACTGCCCCTGTGAATTGCAGCACTTTCAATCCTTCTGGCGTTACGACAACCAATTCATATCCCTGAACATACCTCTCTTCCTTGATTTTAATGAAAAAATCGAGTGCTTTGGATTGTGAACCCGGATCAAAAATTTTCGAAAACAAATGGCCTTCTATCTTTTCTTTCTTAAAACCAAAGTCATTTTTTACCAACTCAACGACAAAACCGTTGTCGTTGCACAACATGGAGAATATCTTTGTTTTAAGCATTGTCTGACTCATATTTCAACCATTTTTTCAGCTTCACAGACAGCTCCGAGTGCATCGGAGGCATAGGCATCGGCACCGAAAATATTCCAGTTTTTACTGAATTCGTTAATAGCCACCCCGCCAATTATAATTTTCAGGTCTCTGGCATATTTGCTTTGACGAATTTGAGAAATTGTGTCTTTTAATAAAGAGCGATGGTAAGGCAAAGCTACCGAAAGCCCCAGCACATCGGCCTGATATTCTTCGGCAGCATTGATCAGAACGGAGGCAGGTGTATTGGCACCCAGATAATAAGTATCCCATCCTTCCATTTCGAAAAAATCGGCTACCATGCGTATGCCTATTTCGTGAAGTTCTCCGCCCACACAGGCACCAATAAAGGTTTTGCCTTTTTTTTCATTGTTGAAAATATAGGGATACAACTGCGACATAATCATCTGGGTGGCTGCTGAGCAAAAGTGCTCCTTAGCCACACTGATCTGATTCGACATCCAGAGCCTTCCTACTTCATACTGTGCAGGTTGAAAGATTTTCAGGTAAATGTCTTTAACGGGGCAACCTTTCATAAATGTTTCCATAATCAGGGAGGCAGCTTTATTTTTATCTCCCGAAAGCAAGGCATTCAGATAGGCTTTCAGCACATCTGCAAGTGGTTCATCTTCCTGAATATAAGAGGAAATACTTTGCAAAGGCTTATTCAATTCATTCAAGCCTGCCTGAATAAAAACGGCAGTGATCTGTCCATATTCCGGTGAGGCTTCTTCAATAGCCAGTTGTGTGCATTCGAGCGTTTTGGGCACTACATCATCCGGAAATTTCAGATTATGGAATAAAGTTTTCACCCATACCACATATTTGCTGAAAATCTCCGGATTGTTTTCGGCAATGGCCTCACCCAGAAAAGGCAAATGATATCCGGCATCACGAATACTGAGTTTTTTACCCTCATCACCATAGGTTTTCCAGAAATCAGGCTGCATGCCATACTGTAATTCCACTATCCTGACGGCCAGATCATTTTTTCTGACTTCGAGAAAATCTTTAATCTGCTTGCTTTTTTCCATTATCATATTTCTTTGTATTTAGGAGGCTGACCCAGCTTTGTTAACAATTCGTTCACTTCTTTTTTCAATTCAATATTCCTGCTCTCCCTGCCGACAGTCACGGAATACCAGCGCTGGAGTTCGTCCAGTTTTTCTCTCAGCTCTTTTTCCATCTTTCTCTTTTCGGTGATATCTACCATATAGCTCAGCACCAGTTTTTTACCACCTGCCTGAAGTAAAGATGAAAACATGATAAATTCTCTTGACATGCCATGATCTTTACTTTCAATTACAAAAGGAAAATTCAGGCTGTATCCTTTTTGCCTGAGTTCTTCAAAATGCCTGAAATGTTGCTCTTTCACCTGATCGCTCAAATTAAGAAACGGAACATCTTTCACATTAAAGCCGATAATAGCCTCTTTTTTCATATTCAAGGCATTCAGCAAAGCATCGTTGACATCAACGAATTGCATATTTTGCATATCTATCATAGCTCCCGGCAAAGGGCTCCCATGAAATGCCTTCGAGAATCTCTCCTCATTCTCGCTGAGCAGTTCTGCCATGCGTTTCTGATAAACCACTTCATACAATACATCAGCCATGTATTCAACAATTTCGAGATCGTTTTGGGTATAGTCTGCGGCTTTGTTTCCCACTCCCAGAACCGCAACAATTTTATTATTCCTGAAAACAGGGACAACCAACTCGCGGATCACTTCAGCATGCCCTTCAGGCATTCCTTTTTTGTTTGGTAACGACTGATAGTCATTATGAATGATGGCTCTTCGTTCCCTGATACAATCGACCCAAACGCCTGCTTCATTAATATTATAATGCAGCCCTGAGCCTTCAGCCTTGCAAAATTTCTCCTTTGTCTGCGTTGACCATGCCTGCAACTGCAGGTGTTGTTCATCTTCAGCCACGAAATGATAAAATCCTATATTGCTATCAACAAGATTTACAGTTTCATCCAGCATTTTCGTACAGGTTTCTTCAACATTATGATGAGCAGCGTATTCGAACAATCTGAGCCTGATATCTATCATTTTCTGTGCAAGACGCTCTTTGGTCTGGTCTCTGAACACGAGGACAACACCTAAAATATTACCATTTTCATCTTTGATAGGGGCGCCACTGTCGGCAATGGGTATTTCCTTTCCTGCTCTGGAAATCAGCAAGGTATGATTAGCCAGTCCGACCACCGTGCCCTCTCTTATAACTTTATCGAAGGGGCTTTCCACTTCCTGACGGTTTTCTTCGTTAATGATCCGGAAAACTGTCCTCAGGTGTTTGTGCCTTGCTTCTTTTTCGGAATAGCCGGTCAGGCGGGCAGCTTCCTCATTCAAACGCGTAACAATCCCTTTTTCATCAGTAATGATAACACCATCACCTATGCTGTAAATAGTTGTTTTCAGTAACTCTTCACTTTCTTTCAAGGCCAGTTCAGCCTGTTTTCTGATGGTAATATCCTGAAATGCGGTAGCAAACCTGTCAGGAGCAGGACAAAAGACACTGATGGAAAAATACTTGTTCAAAGGTTCAAAAAAGGTCTCAAAATGATAGGGGTCAGCGGTCCGGGCAACCTTTAAATATGTTTCAAAGTAAGGTGGTTCGTTGGTTTGATATGCTTCGGTTGCCAGTTTACCCACCACCTCAGAAGCTTTCAGATTTAGCAACTCCTCATATTTTCTGTTTACATTGAGGATTCTGTAATTGACTGCCTCGCCTTGCTCATTGTAAACAATCTCATGCAGGCAAATGCCATCATTGGTCGATTCAAACAAAGACCTGTATTTTTCTTCACTTTCTTCAATTGCTTTCTGTAATCTTCTTTCATCTGTCTGATCCCGGAAAACGAGGATGGTGCCTGTTATATTTCCACTTTCATCTTTTACAGGTGCGCCACTGTCGGCTATGGGAATTTCATTACCATCCCTCGAAATCAGTAAGGTATGATTGGCTAATCCAACAACAGAGCCTTCCCTTTTCACCCGATCAATAGGATTTTCAACTTCCTGCCGCGTATCTTCGCTGATGATCCTGAAAATCTCCGGAAGCTGACGATCAATGGCCTCTTGTTCACTATAGCCTGTAAGCCTTTCTGCTTCAGGATTCATGATTTCAATGAAGCCGTCCTTGTTTACAACCATTACGGCATCTCCGATGCTGTATAGTGTGGCTTTAAATTCTCCCTGAGTAGTGTAAAGTTTTCTGTAAATACCCGCCTGCCTTGATTTCATTATGAAAAGGCCGGTGAAAACAATAAAACCAAACAAAACGGCAAACAATACAATCAACAATGCAAGTTCATGATAAACATCATTATATAGTTCCTTCCTGTCTGTTTTAGCCACCATTACCCATGATGTGCCGGGGATTTGAGCCAGATAGGCAATGACCTTCACCCCACGGTAATCTTTTCCTTCAAACATGCCGGTCTGACCTCTCAATGCCCTGACGGCAGGTAAATTTGTGTTGCTTAAGGGAAATTTTATTTTCAAAGCAGCATCCTCATTAAACCTTAGCCTGTTCAGGAAAACCACACTGTCGCCATCCGCACGGGCAATAAGGGTTTCGGAAGATTTACAAGGAACCGGCCATTTGCTTAGCACGGGATATAGAAAAGAATCCGGAGAAACCCTGCAAACCAGCACTGCCAGAATATTTTGGTTATCATCATACACGGGGGACATAAAATCAATATGAATCTGCCGGTGAACCTTGCAGGAATAGAGGTCTGATGATATAACCTGCCTTTTCATTGCACACTCTTTTATTTTCTGTCTGAAAACCACATCGGTTTGAGCCGAATCAGGAACTGCAGAAAGCAGGATATTTCCATTCGTATCGGCAAGCAAGATGTTCTGTAAACTATGTAGCTTCTTGTTAATCAGCAGATTATAACAGATATCGAGACTGTCTTCAGAGAGTTTTTTTTCCAGCCATCGTTTAAAATAAAACTTTCGCAATTTGCCTTCTGATAACAATTTTGTGTCATGTAACTGGTCATTATACCATTCCGAAATATCATCTATTTTTAACCGTGCAATGGCTTGCAATTCATTCTTAAGCACCCGTTTTTCACTGTTTATTTCATTTTGGATATATATTACGGCACTTACAGTCAGAATGATAAGCAAAGAAATATACAGCAGTTTAAAGAGGGGGTTTTTGCTTTGTGGTAATTTTATATGGTTACTCATCCGGTAAATTTTTAATGCTCGTTCAGGAAAATGCCTCAAAAAATCAGTTCAAAGTTAAATAACACGAAAATAAAATACAAATTTTTTTATAAGTAAGAAAACATCAACGTTTTACCTTAGTATGAATAAAAATTTTACTGATAATATAGAAATACCCGAGAGAATTACTCCACTAAAAAACATCTGTTTCCATTAATTGATTTAACTTTGAAACGAAATAAAACGGAGTAAATACAGAAAAAACCTATTAAAATCAAAAATATGAAAAGGAAAATGCTTTTTTTACTGGTAATTGCCCTGACAGGATGCAAAGTAAGCAATTACTATCAGCTTTACACGACATCACCGGAAAACGGACAGTTAAGTGCGTCCAGTATCAGCTTTGAAGATGAGAACCTGCTGGTCAGCTACAATCTCTGGGGCGTTGGCGGGGATTTCAGCTTCAGTATTTATAACAAATCCTCAGAAGATGCCGTGATTGAACTCAGCAAATCATTTTATGTGATGAACGGGTATGCCAATGATTATTTTAAAAACAGGGTCTATACCAAATCAACCAACACGGGTGTTGTCAGTCCGCTGGTAACCACACCGGTGGCCGGTTCTATGTCGGGCTATTCCACTTCCTATTCCGAAAACCCGGAATTAATTATTCCGCCACAAACCAAAAAACTCGTTTCGGAATATACCATCAACAGCAGCTACTACGACCACTGTGATTTACCAAAATTCCCCCCGAGAAAAAACAACCACTCGCTGACTTTCACCAAGGAAACCTCCCCTTTTGTGTTTTATAATATCATTACCTATAGCCTCAATGGCATTGAAAAAAGAATTGAAAATCATTTCTTTGTCAGTGAGATTATCAACTTGCAGCAAAAAGATATGGTTAAACTGGAAGAAGTGAAAAGATGCGGGAAAAAAACAGGACTGATGACTCAGGTTTTTACCAAAGCCTCCCCTGAAAAGTTTTATATCCCCTATCTGAACCTGAGTACACCTCCCAAAAAATAGACCGGCAGAAGAAAGGTCAGATTTTTAACAAAACGTCATAGCGAATTGATTTTGAGAATTATCTGATATGGGTAATGGGTAATGAGTGATGGGTGATGTGTGATGGGTGGGTGGAGATCAATGAATGTTTTCAGAAAGCTTTGGAAAAAGAATGTTGAAATATTAATGAATAAAGCTAAAAGGTTGTTAAGGAAAAACTATCTGATGTTCTGACTTTATCTTTATTGCAGGTGAATCGCAAAAAAGAATCACTGCGATTGTCAATCGGTAAAATTCATGTTGTATAATTTCCGGTTACAGTTATTTTTGCAGGCCAATGAAAAGTAAAAATTTTTAAATTAAATTAAATTATGAGAAAAACAGCATTATTCAGCCTGATGATTTTAGTCATGATTTCCTGTGGAAAAAAACAGGCAAAAGTTACTGAAATCGACATCAACAAATTTGAAGAGCAAGCTGCTACCCTGGTGGATCAGCAAGTGAGTATGACCGGCATGGTAGTTCATATCTGCAAACATGGCGGGAAAAAAATGTTCCTTGTTGGTGAAAATCCGGACAATAAAATTGTTGTATTTGCCGGAGAGCAGATCAGTGAATTTCCTGTGGAACTGGAAGGCAAGAAAGTGAAGGTTTTTGGAATTATAAAAGAAGAAATCATCACCGAAGATACTATCAGGCAATGGGAAGCCGAAGATGCCGCCAACGACACAGCAAACAAAAGCATAGAAGTCAATGCCGGAAACGCCCAACCTGTTGATGCCAAAGCAGTGAAGGAAGGAAAAGTGGAAAATGTAGCTGTAAAAGATACAGCAAAATCAGAATGTATAGATGAGTCAGCCGAACATAAGGAAGGAAAATGCGAAGACGACCGCTATGCTGCCATCCGTCAGAAAATTGCCGAAAGCAAAGACGGCAAATACAGACGCTACTGGATAGAAGTAACTAAATTCGAAGAAGTTAAAGAATAACGACCTACCTTTAAAACATCCAAAGAGCTGTTTCCTCCGGAGACAGCTCTTTTTTTGAATTTTTTGCCATGAAAATAAACTGGAGAAAATGGAACAGGGTGATACACCGCGATTTGGGGTATTTCTTTTTTGGTGTTACCCTTATTTACGCCATTTCAGGTATCGCCATCAACCACAATGAAATCTGGAATCCCAATTACATCATTAAAGGGAAAGATATTTCGGTTAAACCTGTTGCAAAGGAAAGCATATCAAGAGATTATCTCGACAGTCTGATTACCGCTCATGGCGAAAGGGGTCTGAAAGGTTTTTATTTTCCGAAAGCCGGATTGGTAAAGGCTTTTTTCAAAGAAGGACAGATTGTTATTGATTATTCTACCGGAGAAGCACGGATAGAAAGCATAAGGAAAAGGCCTTTTTTCAATCAGATCAACTTTCTGCATTATGACCCGGGACGCTGGTGGACTTATTTTTCAGACATTTATGCCATTTCGCTGGCATTGATGGCTATCACAGGGCTTTTTATTGTCAGAGGTAAAAACGGACTGCTCTGGCGCGGACTCATTCTTGCCCTGGCCGGACTGACCATCCCCATTATTTTCCTGTTGTTTTTCAGGTAAATACAAACAAGCTTCAGTAGAAATAATCAACCAAAGGCAGGCAGATTTCCCTTCAAAACCATTATCAGGTTTCCTTTACTAAAATATATTGATTTTAAAGATTCTGCTTCCACGCTCAGTATCCACCCTGACCAGATAAATCCCCTGCCGGGCAGACGGAATTTCCATATAAAGCTGATTGCCCTGAACAAAATGTTTATCCGTTATCATCACTTTCTGCCCAATGGCATTGAAAACTTCGGCAGAGATAATGTTTTCCTCCGAAAGAATATAAAACTTCCCGTTATTCGGATTGGGATAGAGTGAAATATTCAGCTGTCTATTTTCTTCTGAAATACTGCCACATTCATACACATTCACATAACGGATAACAGAATCTGCCACATTCCCGCTGGCATCCTTTGCATGATAAACGATGTTGAAAAGCCCGACATAACGATTGGGCAAATATTCCTTGTAATAAGTACCTGTTACCAAGGCAGACGGATTCTTGTCATAGTTATCGGTTACATCGAACAACAGGTCTGACGTATCGGCTGTTTTATACCTGCATACATTCAAAACGCTGGCTCCCTTGAGTTTGATGACAGGCTTTATCCTGTCAACCACCTGAATGGTAAAGTTCAGATAGGCCTGATTTCCAGCTTTGTCGGAACAATAATAGATTAAAGTATAAAATCCAAGTTGCCGGGCAATACCATCCGGAAATGCCTGATAATAGCTGCCGGCAGAATCAATGTTAACAGATGGATCATAATTGTCGGTGGCTTTCACTTTCAGCCATGGGATTGCATGATCGACATCCACAATTACAGTATCCTGGTCATTGTATAAGGCTGTGAACTGAGGCCTGATGTCGTCATACACCACGACCACACGGGAAACAGAAACCGGACCGTTGCCACAGGAATCGCTGACGCTGTATTTTAAAACATAAGTGCCTGTTTTTGCTACATCTACATTGCCGGATATAGTAATACTGAGTTTTTTATCATAATTATCGGTTGCCGAAGCACCCGGATCAGACCATGTTGTAAAGACTCTGACAGAGTCAACAGACTTGCCAATCAGGTTTATCGCAGGAGGAATTCTGTCAATGACATAAACATCCCTGAGCACCGAAGCAATGTTTCCGGCCATATCCATCACCTGATACTGGATTTGATATTTGCCTAAAAATTTGTTTTTCAGCATGTTATTGATAATCGTATCGTAAATACCGCTACAGGAATCATAGGTTAAAAATCCCGGATCGAAATAAGTATCTCCTACATCAATGGTATCAGGATTGTTACCCAGTAATTTCAGATAAGGTGCATGTTTTTCAGGTGTGATAATGACAGTTCTTGTAGCCTGGCCATGGTTTCCGAAACTATCACGAACTGCATAATTTATCTGGTACGTACCAGGGGAAGTCCAGTCAACATTATCTGTTTTTAAAATCTGAGAGGTCATATTTCCGAAAAGATTTGAAACAGCAGTAGCTCCCGGATCATTGAATAAGGAGCATTGTTCAACAGAAACGGTATCGTTTCCTATCAGCGTCACAACGGGTGCCAGGGAATAATTCCTGATAATTACTTTATAGTCTTCAAATTCACCAATGAGATTTGTTCCGCAAGGCAGATTGGGAAATCCTGCAATACAGACCCCTATTCTCATTTTAGTCGGGCCTGTCTGAGCGTAGCCGGGTACCCTGATGGTATCCGTATATGAAAGTGAAGTACCGGAAGGCTGATATAGTACTTCTTCCCCCTGATCGTTGAAATCACCGTCAATATTCCAGTCAATCCAGACTTTTCGTGTCATGGCATTTAAATTTGTATTTCTGGAAATGGTGATGACATGTTTGGCATATTTGTCAAGGTATGTATAATAATCTTTGGAATAATCGCTATAAGCTTTTGATCCTGAAGAAGAGCTGCAATTGATAGTGCCTATTTGAACACGGTTTATACCGATATCACTGTTCAGGTTGTTGACCACCGGAATACAGTAATCAATCGGATAAACATAACAAGTTCTGGTAAATGTATCTTTGCTGCTCCCGTATGAAGCAATGAGGGTAATGGTATAACAGGTAGTTTCATTGAAGATAATCTTAGGATTGTTACCGTTCGGATAATCCGAAACAGGGGTAAAACTGGAAGGATTGATGTCCCATTTAAAACTATTGGCACAGCCTTTTGTCAGGTTGGTGAATAATACCTCATCTATTGATTTTCTTGGTTTTACATTGTCAGCAATGAAATCAGCCTGAGGAACTGTAGTCGGAGAAATAATGACAATATTTTTGACAAATACAGAATCGCCACCGCAGTTTTTAACTTTCAGTTTTACCGGATAAACCCCCGATGAATTAAAGGTATGTAATCCATCTTTTGCTGTTGACTGAGCAATACCGGTTCCTTCAAAATCCCATTCATAAATCAGGTCGCTTCCGGTGGATAAGTTCTGGAAAGCAATCTCAACCCCTACACAACCTGAGTCAGGGCCGGTAAAATAAGCCGCAGGTTTTGATACCTGAGACTGAGTTCCAAACCATTCTCCCAAAAATCCCTTGTTAGTGCCGTTTGCGTTGGTGGTAAACTGGAAAAACATTCTGCCGCTGGTAGCGGTAAGTGTTTTCGGAAAAGTACTGCTCGACAGGCTTCCGGTGAGTCCATTGGCTCCATAGGTATTGAAATCCCATAAAGGTGTCCCCTGACTTCCTGTGCCATCATATACTTTGAGATAATCACCCGAAGAAAGTTCAAATTCATAAAAGGTAAATGTCAGGGTATCGACACAGGGAGTCAGCTGGAGGGTACAATTCAGATTATTGGAATAGTCGCCCTGAGGTCCGGAGTCATCTGTCAGGAGTCCAAATGGAGAAATGGCAACTTCCGGCAAAACATACTGACACATGTATTGTAACGGTTTGACAATGATATATTTATTCACCCTGACGCTATCAACACCTTTTGAATTTTTCACGATCAGCCTGACATCATAAGCACCAG
This sequence comes from Sphingobacteriales bacterium, assembly GCA_012517435.1. Lineage (NCBI taxonomy): Bacteria > Pseudomonadati > Bacteroidota > Sphingobacteriia > Sphingobacteriales > Sphingobacteriales bacterium. The sequence continues at coordinate 22,881 of JAAYUY010000147.1, forward strand.
CCACTTCAAATCTGATGATAGGATTCTGGCTGTAACGATCGGTAAAATTGATAAAATAGAAGGTAGGAATATTACCGAGATAAGGATCGTTAAAGGTTTCAGGAAAAATCTTCCATTCCCATTCGGAGGGGCAGCCGGTGGAAGCATCAAAAAAATTGACCTCATCAAAAGGAGATATAATATTTTTATCACTGAGAAAAGCGGGAACAGGCTTACTCAGAGGTGCACGTATATATACCGTATGGGTAAATGTATCGCTTCCGTAACAATTGGTACTGATAAGCATGATGGTTGCCGAGGTCATATTCTTTGGAAAAACATGAACAAGGTTCAGTGAATTTGTATCATAAACTCCGTTAATATACCAGGCATGGCTGACCGGATCAAGAGCAGTGTATTTATTGAAAAAGGCCACAGGCGATTCATTGCAGATGGTATCCTGCGTGATAAAGCCTGCGGTTGGCTTTATCCCCTGATAGGTCGGTTCATCAGCTCCCAGAAATCCGGCATAGGGGCAACGTGAATCACCATCCACATCTTTACTGAGCCATGTTTTCTTTCCGATATACGGGGGCTGTGTGGATACCAGATGTAAATTAGCGGAAGAAATAAAATTGGGATTTTTCTGATCATAGGAATATTTGTCGTGCGGTACGGCAAAGTATGTATTATCTGTTTTGAAACCTGTCAGGTTCAGATAAGATTTGTTGTTGATAAAAAACTTACGGTTGGTGGTTCCGACATAATAATATAAATTAAAATCGAGCTGAGGCAATATGGTATATGAAAGCACCGTCATTGAAACCAGCAGGTTTTTATTGGAGCTGACAAGAATATTGTTGAAAATTTCGGAACCTCTCGTATAAAACAGACAGATAGCACTCGAAACGCTGTCATCATTCGTACCGTTAACCACAATAGAGTTGTTGTAAATTCTCAGCATTAAATCGTAATAGGAATAAATACCCTGTTGTAGGGCACTGTTGGAAAAATTGTAAATCATATTATTGATAATAAATGAGCTATCCGAAATAGCCGCATTTTCGGCATTCAGGGAAATACCACAACGCCCCGGATTGATAATATTCCCGTCAATGACGGTTCCTCCACAATAATAATCAGACATAATGCCTACGGCCTGAGCTGATTTCATATTGGTAATGGTATTGTACTGAATAGTCGTTCTGACCATACCCGACTGTAATATTGCCGCATAATAATGTTCGGAAAAATTATTTCCGATGACCTTGTTGTAATAGCCTAAAGATGAAGCTCCACCACTTAATCTGACACCGGTATGACCTCCGGTAATGCTGTTTTGATAAATCAGGTTGTTGTTGATATTCATATTCTGCCCGCTGCTGCCGTTTTCATCAAATGCAAGCAGAATGCCCGCCACAGTTGAACTGCTATAATTTCCGACCACAATCGAGCATTCTCTGATGGTGTTGTGATGAGAATTATTTCCGATATACACCCCCAGTTCATAGGAAGTTCCTGTGTTAATTATTTTCATTCTTCTGAAAGTTACATAGGAGCATCCGTTTAAAACCACTGTAGCCCTGTCGGAAGAAGAAACTCCGGCATAACTCAGGCTTACTTTAGTTACATCCTGTCCGTCAAAAGTAACCGTATTGGTGGATGACATCCCTGAAATATCAGGGATAACCACTCTCCCGTTGTAAGTTCCCGGCAATATGTTAAAAGTAACCGGACCTGAAATACCACAGTTTTGCATAGCGGCCACTGCAGCTCCAAAAGTCTGAAAATCACCATTGGTGCCAATAGTATAGGTTCCGCTGATGCCTGTGCAGATACCTTTAAGGATGGTATCATTGGTAGGATCAGAATCAGCACCTGTTCCATTCGGATTTGCAACCCAGACCTTTAACTGATGAGAGCCGGATGTACTTACATTTAATGAAGTGGTAAATTTATAAGATTTTGTTTCTCCCGGGGCAAGAGATGTTGTTATATTTGTTAAGGTTACAGGAGTTGAATTGTCAAGCTTAAATCCTGCATCAAATTTTGTGATGGTGTTTGTTGAGAGATTGGAGTATTTTATCCAGATAGTATTGGCTCCTGTTCTAAATACGATGGGGCTGTCAATACTGGTAAGTGCCAGATCAGTACCTCCGGGCTTTACAATGGTCAGGTTAAAATCTTCGGTTTCCCCATAAAACTGAGAAACACAAGGATCTGTCGGTATTGAATAATAATTTGTCCTGATTCGCACTCTCTTCACACCTATGGATACAGAAGAAGGCACGTACATGGTTCCGGTAGCGGAAGTGGAACTGGTTGTTGTACTGAAAATACTTTCGCCTGCATCGGCAAAATCCCCGTCATTGTTCCAGTCGGCCCAGATAATAATACCGGTCTGTAAAAGACCAGCCAGGCCTATCGTAAAAGTGATGGTATCGGATGGAACTCCCACAAACATGTCTTGATGAAGCACATAGGAATTAGCAGAACATCCATTGTTGGGAAGGTTCAGATTGGTTACCGCTCCTGAGGTAACGACAGTGAGGATGGGGGCATAAAAACAATTGCTTGACGGAATACAATAATTTTGTGCAAGCAAAAAATGAGTATTAACAAATAATACTAAAGCCAATGATGATAAAAGTCTTTTCATAATCTGATTGATTCTAATAAAGATTGAACTTACAAATATAATTATTTAAACGGGAGTCCGGTCAATATTTCTTCATCCATGATTCGACCAACAGGATAAAGGCCAATACGGTTGTCCCAGTAAGGTGATTTGCTGTAAAACCAGTTAAGTATTTCAAAACTGTTGCCGGCAAATTTTTCATCTTTCATCTTTTCCTGAAATTCTTTTTTCAGATTTTCGTCTTTTGCCAGCATTTCCCGTGCTAATTTCTCCATGACATAGCTTTCGCTGTATTCCTTTTGTTCAAAAATACTGTTAAAAAAGCCCCAGAAAACATAACTGGAAGGCCCCTGAGGTTCAAGTGCGTGAATAGCCACCTGAGCCGAAGGCTGCCTGAGTCTGATAATGGCAGAGCCTTTGGGAAATGTTACCACTTCAGTGGAGGATGTCAGATCAAAGCGGGTTACGGTTTGTCTGCCTTCATAAGGTTTGTTACTGAATTCAGGGTTGTTCAGGCGGTATAACTCTACTTTAATTTTTGCAGATTGTGAAAGGTAATCCATTCTGACTCCCAGTATTTCAAGCCTTTTAATGACTTCTTGCCATTGAGGCGGAATGATGTAAGCTGCCGGAAGGTCAATCATTACCGAAGGCAATTGACGGTTGAAATAAGGAATCTTAAACTCTTTTGGTTTATTGGAATATCTGAACCAGTCTCCCCCACTTAAATCACTCTTAACCACCTCATAATCAAAACCTTTAAAGCTAACAATGGTGCTGTCGGGTGATGGTGTCCATTTTAAAATATATTTGCTTTGCATGAAAGATTTTGACCCTACATAAAAATCAGCTTCCCGTATAAGATTTTTAAGGTTTCTTGATTCTTTGTTCAATACCTCAAGGGTATATTTCAGCATGCTGATGGTGGCATCAACCCTTGTTTTGTAATCTTTCAACATGTGGTTCTCAATCAATAAGCCAGGCCTGTTTTGAAGGGCAGTATAGCCATGAGATAAAACCGGACTTCCGACCCAACTAATCAATCCGCTTCGCGGATCATGCCATTTTCTGAAAATCACATAAGGGAAAATGGGGATTTTATCCTTTTCCATTTTATCGCTGACATATTTCAGAAACACATTTTTCTGCCAGTCGGTCAGTGATTCTTTCATGTTTCCGAAAATTTCGAGATGATAGGTCAGAACATACTGATAGTCAGCACCATCAGTGGAGTGTATATCTATAAAAAAATCGGGGAGCCATTCGTTAAACAAGCTATGCCATGCCTGAATCTCAGGCGCATCTGCTTTGAGGTAATCACGGTTGAGATTGAGGTTGGTGGCATTGGTGCGGAAGCCCATTTCCTCCGGCCCGTTTTGATTGATTCTGTTGTATTTACCAAAATGTTCATGTCCGTCAACATTCAGGATAGGAATAAACAAAATGGTAACATTTTTTAGTAATTCGCTGTATTTTTTATCAATGACCATATCCCTGAAAAGTACCAGTCCTGCATCTTTTCCGTCAATCTCTCCGGCATGAATTCCTGCCTGTATCAATACGATAATCTTTTCAGTCTGTTTTACTTCCAGTGGTTTTTTCATTCCGTCACGGTCGATAATCAGCAAAGGAAGATCCCTGCCTTCGGGCGATTTGCCAAAAGAGGTGAAATAAACCCAATCGGAGGCTTTATCGAGCCGTTTACAAAACTCAATGGTTTCATCATAGCGGGGAGTTGCCTTGAACCCCGATTTTTCGTAAAAAGTTTGCCAGTCTTCTTTCTGCGAAAATGCACTGAAAGAACCTAAAATAATGCTGAAAGCAAAAAATGATTGTAAAAACAGCCTCATAATCAATCGTTTATTGATGAACTTTTTTATAAAATTTTTTCGAAGTATAATCAAACCGGATGGCATAGTAAAAGAAATAGATGGCTGCACTCAACATGCTGAATCCGAGTGCAAAAAAGAAAACCGAAAGCGGAAAATGAGGAATATTGAACCTGTAAACAGTCAGAATGCCTAACACCACCATAAATGCCATGATTCCGTAAGACTTCCAGTCGAAAAATCCAAAAATGCAGGCATAATTGGTTTTTGAGATAATACGGAAAGTATGTTTTTTTATCAGCCTGAAGAAAACAAAATAGAAAAAGATCAGGTATGAAGGCAGGCTTAATGCAGCAAAAAGCCAGAAACTATCAGAACCCATTAAAAAATACTTTGACGACAACATCAGAATTCTGACCGAAACCATTAGCCAGAAAAGTCCGGCAACGATTAGTAATACTCTTTTGGGAACAGCCGGATTAAGTTTTTTGGCAAGACTTTTAAAATTATCCATTGTTCTGTAAATAATGACAATGCTTTTGAACTTTCAAAAGTAGAAAAAAATTACTATTGGACATAACATTAAGAGTTCATGCACAATTTAAACCGAAGAATGTAGCGAAGAATAATCTCAGCAATCTGACATCTGACTGCGGGATAATTATACCAAAATCCGAAATTCTGTTCAATTGTCAGTCTGAAATTAATTAGGTTTGCCGTAAAATTAAATCCTGAAATAACCAGCCGGATGCTTAATAATAAATCAGTTGCTGTGGTCGTTCCAGCCTATAATGAGGAAAAACAAATAGAAAAAGTTTTATCGACCATGCCAGCCTTCGTTGACAGAATCATTGTCGTAGATGATTGTTCAACTGATCGTACTTATCAGATAACCGAAAGTTTCAGGGAAAAACTTGGAAAATCTGACATAACACTGAAAATCAATTCTTTAAAAGAAAGAAACGGTTACAATCATGCCGATTATATGGTTGAAGAGCTGATGAAAAAAGAATCGGAAGAGCTTCCTCCTTTTGAAATCATTGAAGGAGAAGAGAATGACCGGCTCATCAGCATCAGACTGAAAGAAAACAGTGGTGTGGGTGGTGCCATTGCAAGGGGATATAAATGGTGTAAAGACAAAGGTATTGAGTGTTGTGCGGTGATGGCAGGCGATGGACAAATGGACCCGGAAGAACTTGAATCCATCGTTTTGCCGGTGCTGACTGGCGAAGCTGATTACGTCAAAGGCAACAGGCTGATACACAAAAGTGCCCCGTATATCATTCCCCGAACAAGATTTTGGGGCAATTCAGTTTTATCCATACTTACCAAAATTGCTTCAGGATACTGGCATGTGAGCGATACACAGTGCGGATATACGGCTATTTCACTTAAAGCATTGCATTCCATTGAATTACATAAGATTTACAGGCGTTATGGCATGCCAAACGATTTACTGGTTAAACTCAACATTGCCCAGTGCAGGTTAAAAGAAGTGGAAATAAAACCTGTCTATCACATCGGAGAAACATCCAAATTGAAACCTTTCAGAGTAATTCCCACCATTTCGTGGTTACTTATAAAGTCTTTCTTTCACAGGCTTTGGCAAAAATACCTTTTAAGAAATTTTCATCCACTATTTATCCTTTATCATATAGGTTTTCTCCTCTTTTTTGCCCTCATTCCCTTTATTATCTATATGGTTCCACTCATGTTCATGCCGGGACGACAAATTTCAAACAGTATTATGTTTATTGTATTGTTCATCACCATTTCCATGCTTCAGTCCATCTTATTCGCCATGTGGATGGACATTCAGGACAATGAACGTTTATATAAAGATTGACCATAATGCCGGCAATATTGAATAAACCTTTAAAGTTCTGGCTGAACCTGCTCATTTATCTTGCCTTTATTTTTCTAATCTGGATGCTTGTAAAATTTGATTATTTTTCATTAAAAGGATTGAAAATCAATATTTTAAATTTGATTTTATCCTTACTCTTTCTTTTTACCGGCTATCTGTTTTTACCGAAGGCATGGCAAAATATATTAAGGCATCACCGAATAAATGTATCATACAAAGAATCAGTCGTTTCTGAAGGAAAACCCATTTTTGCAAAGTATTTACCCGGAAAATTTATGGTTTTAATCGGGCGGGCCGGATACATCAGTCTGAAAGGGGCTCCCCTGACCCAAACCTCTATCATCTCATTCAAAGCACAGATGATTTCATTGATCGTTAATCTTTTAATCGGATCGGTAGTAGTATTTGTTCTGCCTGTAACTGTAACCGAAATGATAGTCTGGTTTGGCCTGACCCTTTCCATTTTCCTGATTCTTTTTATCAGACCCGTTCACAATCTGGCTGTCAGACTGGTTAAAACAATCTTCAGAAGTTCAGCAACAGTAAACTTCATCAATATCAGGGAGAGTCTGCTTGCAGGCTTTTGGTATGTTGCTGCTTATTTTTTCTGGGGGCTGGGCTTCACTTTTCTTTGTTTAAGCATAAGCGGAAAGCTGATGGCAGTTGATTTACCTTTGTTTTCACTGGCTACCTCTGTTTCCATCATTGCTTTTATTTTTCCCGGAGGACTGGGCATCAGAGAAGGAACATTGGTTTATTTTCTGGTTAAATCAGGCTTAAGCCCGGAATTATCGGCTACAATTTCTGTTTTATCCAGATTATGGTTTTTATGCGGTGAAATTTTTTATTTCGCTTTAGCCTTTTTACTGGAAAAGAGGTTAAAAAATCTCACCGGCAAAAGCATGAATGACCTCAATGACAATTAAAATAATAACTATCCACTCAAGTATTTCACCCTTGCGGTGATACAACATTTCGATAAAAATTTCAAGGTTGTCCCTGATAATTTCCACATTTTGAATAATCAGATGCGTACGGGTTTTGATTTTAAAAATTTCTTTCAGTTCTTCGTCCAGGGTTTCAAGATATTCATTATCCCAAGCATTTGGCGGAGAATCAATCTCATACAGGTTTTCACTGATCCGGTTGTTGATACTCAGTGCTTTGCCCACAAATTTTTTCAGTCGTGTCATGCCAATCTTAAAACTGCCATACTTTTCAAGTTTAAATGTGTATTGCTGTATATCTTCCAGCAATTTCTCCGTTTGTTTTTTATAATAGGTAAGTGTAACACTCTGGGCAAGGTTAAGCATAATGGTTTTAATGGCTTCATAATCAAATTCAGGAATGAGTGTTTTGTAATAACCTACTTCTATTTTCTCATTTCCGGTCAACACCTGATACACTTCTCCGATACGCTCAGGCAATGGATTGGGGCTGCACTCCAGAATTTGCTGATATAATGAGGCTACCTCCTCTTCATTGTAGCCTAAAAAACAAACTACTCCATATTTGAATAAATAAATGACCTGATTGTTCTCATTTCCCCACAATATCTCATGTCTGTTCATTTTCAATATTTGTCCGGGAAACAAATGTTCAAAATTTTTAATGTTGTTCCATTCGCTGAACTGATAAGCTATTGCTCTCATTTTATTTAAAATTTTTCAGTGAAAAACCGGATTGACAATCCATTTACGAAAGCAAATTTACAGGTGTCATTTTCTGGTTCAAAATTTATTTAATCACATAGCCATTTCATGTCATGTCATTATTCGTAACAAATTGATGTTGAAGTTGATCCGAATAAGATACTGATGCCTGCTTTCAGAACATTGCGGAATATTTCGATGTGACGAAGTTAAAACTCTGCAAACTGGCCGTTAAAATAAATCTGTCTGTTGGGTTAATTTAAACTTTATTAGGGAATGATCACTGAGCACATGAAAAAAAGTCTGAAACTTTTTTAAAAAATCAAAAATCACATTTCAAAAGAATAAAATGAAACCCCTTCTATCAAAATGAAAATCAATAATTTACAATATAGAATTTGCAAAGCCTCCAAAGCAGTTTTTATTTTTGAATCGAAATTTTAAAAGTTGACGACCATGAAAACAATGAAACAAATTCTGATGGTGACAATTGTAGCAAGCATGATTAATACCAATGGACTTGCTCAGAATGTCGGTATTTCTGATGATGGAAATTCATTCACGCCAAACAGTACATCTGTTCTTGAACTGAAATCTACTTCAAAAGGTATTCTGATCCCAAGAATGACCAATTCAGATCGTGTGGCTATCTCATCACCTGCTACTGGTCTGATGGTTTATCAGACGGATGGGAATGCCGGATTTTGGTTCTATAACGGGACACAGTGGACCAAAATAGGTACCGAAGATGCAAATCCTGTCAGTAAAACAGTCAGCTGTACATTAACCACCAATGAAACACTTGTACTCGCAAGCAACGACATCACTATTACCTTGCCTGCCATTAGCTCTGCCAATAACGGTTTGGCTATCACCATTAAAAATGTTGGGTCTTATAAAGATCTGATAGTAATTCAGCCTAACTCAGGCAGTTATATTGACAGTAAAAACAGTACAAAGCTCTACAGATGGGAATCGAAAACATTTCTGGCAGTCAATGGCGAGTGGATGATTAAAGAAAAGGATTTAAGCCCGGAAAACGTTTTTGATGTATCACCCAATGGCAGTTGGACTACACTGGATGAAATAATAGAGTTTCTGGATGAACACATGTCAAATGCTTCAATTGTCAGATTAAATTCAGGTACATATTCCATTTCCTCAACCATTACGATTGATCTGCCCTACAGCCTGACGATAGAAGGAATCTCCTACGGCAGCGCAATCATTCAGTCTGCCTCCGGACTTGATGATCAACCCATGTTCGTCTGTGAAAGCGAATGTTATTTCAAAATGCTGACTTTTGACGGATCTGGTCTGAGCGGATATGGTTCCAGTGTCAATGAAGATGCTATTCATTTTAACGGAAGTGGTACTTATAATGAAGTGAAAGACTGTGTATTCAGCACTTTTTACAGGGGTATTACCGTAACAACAGATGCAGAACTCTGGATTTTTGAAACTGATTTTGAAGATATGACTTTTGCAGGAATACAAATCAAAAGTTCAACGTCAGGAACTACCTTTAAAATCTCCGAATGCGACTTTATGAATTGCAGAAGAGGCCTCGAACTGAATAAAGGATCGGAAATTACGGCTTCAATCATGAATTGTGGTTTCTATAATGAACAGGGAACTGATACGGCTGTTACCTATTATGGAGGTAATATTTCTTTTTCAGACCTGTTTTTTACCAATAATACATGGAACTATACCGGCAAATTCTTCGAAGGATACGACTTTACCAGATCTGACGGACGCGATGCCAATATCAAAATTCTGAACAATTCAGGAATTGAAGACCAGAACCCCAAATGCAAGATAAATGTTAACAATAATTCTTCTACTACAAATATTTCTTGTTCCGGAACATGGTATAAAGCACAGTGGACAAATACCTCATACCTCACCTGTAAGTTTGCAGTAAATAATAACAGAATCACCTATCAACCGAACAACAAAATGTATGGCATGTTCATTATCACAGGAAATATTTCAGTAAGTTCGACAAGCCGGATAATTTCAATCGGACTCGTGAAAAACGGAAATACCGGTGTACGCTATGGCGAATGCGACCTGAGACCATCGGCTGCCAGTTCTCCCATGCAATTTGCAACGGTGATATTTGTGGGCGATATCTCTCAAAATGATTATTTTGAAGTGTATTGTGCAGCAAATGCTTCCTGTACTGTTACCTTCCAGGATGTGCAGTGGTTTACTGTAACTTATTAAAATGCCTGAAAGTCAGAAAAATGGTTAATTATCACCAAATAAAAATTACAGTCATGAAAAAGATCATCATCATCATCGCCTGTCTGATTACACAGCTACCGGTGATAACATATAGCCAATTCATCAACAATGGTGGGCACATCAGCCTGACAAACGGTTCAGCACTGGTAATCAATAATATGAATTTCACCAACCAAAGCAGCACATACAGCGGAGACATCACCAATTCAGGGAAAATATTCATCAGCGGAAACTGGACTAATTCTGCAAGTGATGGCCAGCTTTTCGATTCAACTGCTTCAGCGGGTGAAGTCATATTCACCGGAAGTTCAGCTTATACTATTTCAGGTGCCCCTACCCACTTTTATAAACTGTCCATCGACCAGAACGCATCGGTTGATGTGGCTGCAGCTAATCTGATAAAAGTTTACAATGACCTGACCAACAATGGCACCTTTACCCTGAAGTCGAATACCAGCCGCACCGCCATGCTGATTGATGCAGGAAGTCCTGACAACCTCAAAGGCTCAGGGACATACCGCTTTGAACGATATATCCCTCAGGATGGCTGGCATTATGTATCCACTCCTTGTGTTTATACCAGTAACAGCGTTAACGTTTTCTGGGGGGCTGCCCTTTACGACTACAATGAAACCACCAAAAGCTGGAATAAAAAGACAAACAACCAGCAATTGGATGTCATGCGTGGCTACGATGCATATTTTAAAAACGGAGCTAAAACAGTGGTTTTTGAAGGAAAATATAATACAGGGCAGATTTCAATCAGCCTTACCAAAAACGGGGATGGATACAATTTTGTCGGGAATCCTTATCCTACAACTGTTAACTGGGATGAATCTTCAGGTTGGGTAAAAACAAATGTTGACAATGCCATTTATATCTGGGATCCTACACTCAACAGCGGACAAGGCGATTATATGGAATATGTCAATGGTGTAGGGAACCGTGGTGGTACACGCTTTATTCCGGCCACTCAGGCTTTCTGGGTAAAATGCAACAGTGCATATGGCGGATCGCTGACCATTAAAAATCAGGCAAAATGTTCCAATAGCTCAGTTTATTTCAGATCCGCTGACCAACAGAATGAAATTCTCAGGATTAAAGCCATACAACCACCTTATGATAATGAAGCCACCATCAGCCTGAATCCTGACGCCACTTCAAACTTTGACGGGCAATATGATGCCCTTAAAATCTTTCACAACAATATTTCCATCCCGCAGATATATACGGTAAGTTCAGACAATAAAGAGCTGGCTATCAATTCGTTGAATATTCCTGAAAAGGCCGATGGCATTCCATTGGGACTAAAACCCGGACAGGACGGAAAATGCACCCTTTCTTTCAACCTGTCTGAAATTTCTCCAATGACAGATGTTTATCTGGAAGATAAATTCAGCGGAAGGTTTATTGATCTCAGAGCCAATCCCGTCAATGTTTTTGATGTGCTGATGAGTGACAATCCTGACCGCTTTGTCATTCATTTTGCAAGAATTCAGTCCGTCAGCGGAATAGATGAAAAAAAGCCTGGTGAAAAGAATGATGTTTACAGCTATTATGCCAATGGAAATATTTATGTCTTCTCTGCCGATGAGATGCTGAATACGACTTATAAAATCTTCGATCTGTCCGGAAGGGAAATTAAATCCGGCAAAATCAACGGGAAAGGTGTTAGTCCGGTTTTATTCAATGTAAGCAAAGGTATTTATCTGGTCAACCTGAACAATAATGGCGAGGCAGAAACCTATAAGATCGTAGTAACACAATAGACACAGGAAAAGTAAGCACATCATACCGGAAAAGTTACAGGCTGGGTCATAAATCAGGCTCAGCCTTTTTTTTAGTTTAAAATTCAGCGAGATCTAACCCGGATTAAACCTAATTATCGGACAGAGAAATTCTTTCGGTTTTTATCCCGATATAATATTGATTTTCAGGTCTAATGTATCAACTCACCCCCGGCCCCTCTCTTTCGAAAAGAGAGGGGAGTTCATCACGTTAACAAATTTTGCCATGAAAAACTAAATAAGAGAAGTCTCATCAGGACGAAACTGTTAATATATCAACTCACCCCCGGCCCCTCTCTTTCAAAAAGAGAGGGGAGTTAATCACGTTAACAAATGTTGCTAAGAAAAAAATAAGAGAAGTTTCGTGTATAAAAATGATTTTTAGTTAATTGCGTTTATGAAATCCCGGCAAAATCAGCATCAGGCTTGCCAGTAATAAAATCGAACCAAGTATTGCCTTAAGTGTATGTTTATCAGCAAATCCAAGAAAATAAACCCCTAAAATTATCCCTGACAGTGAACCCACTGACATGATAACTGCAATGATGATAGATTTAAGTGGTAAATACCCATAGCTTCTGTACGTCAATGCTCCTGAAAATACGGTAGGAATGGACACCAGCAGACTGATGGTGCCGGCAGTTTTAATGGGTAAGCTGAAGAGATACATCAACAAAGGGATTCTCATTTCACCACCTGCCACGCCAATTCCTACACTGATGGCTGCGATGAGGAAGCCTGTTACAACTGCAAATGTATATTTTACATAGCTGCTTAATGCAATTGAGGTGATTTCTTTTTGAGAAACAGCTTCATACAACATCCACAAACCAACCACAATCAGGTAAATATAAATGAATGCAGAAATAATCCTGTTAGAAATCAGTCTTACTTTCCTGACTCCGAAATATGAGCCAATCAGCGAAGCCAGAATAAATACAACACCCAATATCCAATCATCTGTGTGTATTTGTGCAAAACTTTTCCATCTTTTAAAAAAAGCAAAAACAACTGTAAAACAGCCAACTATCAGATTTACAGCGGCTGCAGTTTTAGCATTCTTTTTAAACAACCACATCAGGTAAGGCATCCGGAACTCTCCCCCGCCTACCCCAATCAGACCAGCAGCCACTCCGGTTGCAAATCCTACAGTCAACGTTAAAACGGATTGAAAAAATGAAAACTTACCTGAGTTTTCTGTTGGCAGCTTTGATTCGGATGTTTGCTCGTTAATCATAAGTTTGGATTTAACGGCAAAAGTAAGATATGTATGCCAAGCATTCATAAATTTTGCAGATTTCTCTCATTTTCCTGAAATTTGCCAGAAAATCAAATCTTTGAAAATTGGTCATCAGCAATCCAGCCTGTTAGCAAACAGGTTCAAAACTGACAACATGCAAATAGTCCTCAACCCGATGTAATTAATGTTTTTAAACTGCCACTCATATTACAGTCTTCGATACGGAACTCTTTCCGTTGAATCACTGATAGCTGCAGCGAAAAAATTCAATATTCCGTCTCTTGCGCTGACCGACATCAACACCTCCATGGGAATACCTGATTTTGTTCGCGAATGCAATGAAAATGGCATAAAACCCATTGCTGGTATTGAATTCCGGAATCATAAGAACCAGCTTTTATATGTAGCCATTGCGAAAAACAATGAAGGATTAAGGGAGATTAATGAATTTCTCAGCCAACATAACTTATCGAGGACACCCTTGCCTGCCTTAACACCTGAATTTAATCATGTTTATGTGATTTATCCCTTTGATAAATCCTCTGAGGTGAAACTAAGAGATTTTGAATTCATCGGAATAAAACCATCCCAACTCAACAGACTGATCACCTCCCCTATCCGAAGAATTTCATCAAAACTGATTGTTTTACAAACTGTTACATTTGACAATGAAGAAGATTATGAACTTCATTGCCATCTGCGGGCAATCGATAATAATGTTTTACTTAGCCGTCTTTCTCCGGATCAGATAGCCTCAAAAGACGAAACCTTTAGAGATCTGAACTGGATTTTAACTGTTTATTCAGCCTTTCCCATTATTATCAGAAACACGGAAAAACTTCTCGAAGATTGTGATATTTCATTTGATTTTCAATCACATAAGAATAAAGCCACCTATACCGGTAACAGATATGACGACAGATTATTGCTTGAAAAACTTGCCATCGAAGGGCTTTATACCCGCTATGGTAAAGACAACACTCAAGCCAAGCAACGCCTGCAACATGAGCTGGAAATCATTGATAAGCTTAATTTTTCAGCTTACTTTCTGATCACCTGGGACGTGGTGAATTTTTCGATGAACCGAGGTTTTTACCATGTCGGGAGGGGAAGCGGTGCCAACAGTATAGTGGCTTACTGCCTGAAAATCACCGATGTTGACCCTATTGAACTCGACCTGTATTTTGAACGTTTTCTGAATCCCAAGCGAAGCAGTCCCCCCGATTTCGATATAGACTATTCGTGGAAAGACCGTGATCATGTCATTGATTATATTTTTAAACGTTACGGTAAAGATTATACTGCCCTTTTAGGAGCCACCACTACCTTTCAGGGAAGATCCATCCTGCGGGAACTGGGAAAAGTTCAGGGACTGCCTAAGGAAGAAATAGATGAGCTGGTATCTCATCCTGAAAAAGCCGCTACCCGTGACCATATTTCAAGGAAAATCCTGCAAATAGGCCGTAAGATGAAAGATTTTCCCAATATCCGCTCCATTCATGCAGGTGGTATTCTGATTTCTGAAAAGCCTCTTTATTATTACACTGCTTTGGATTTACCCCCAAAAGGTTTTCCAACTACCCAATGGGATATGTATGTGGCCGAAAGCATTGGTTTTGAGAAACTTGACATCCTCAGCCAGCGGGGTATCGGACATATCAACGAAAGTGTTGAAATAATCCTGAAAAACAAAGGCGAACAAGTAGATGTGCATCAGGTCGGAATGTTTAAAAATGACCCACAGGTAAAAAAACAGCTCAGAACAGCCGAAACCACCGGTTGTTTTTATATCGAAAGTCCTGCCATGCGTGGCTTGTTGCGAAAGCTGAGATGTGATGATTATCTGACACTTGTAGCAGCCAGCTCTATCATCAGACCGGGGGTAGCCCGCTCGGGGATGATGCGGGAATACATCTGGCGTTTTCATCATCCCGGGGAATTCAGCTACATCCATCCTGTCATGGAAGAGCAACTGAAAGAAACCTATGGCGTAATGGTTTATCAGGAAGATGTTTTAAAAGTCTGTCACCATTTTGCCGGCCTCGACCTGGCCGATTCCGATGTGCTGAGACGTGCCATGAGCGGGAAGTTCAGAGGGAAAAAAGAATTCCAGCGTATCGTTGACAAGTTTTTCGCCAACTGCAGGGAAAAAGGCTATCCTGAAGAGATTACCAAAGAAGTATGGCGTCAGATTGAGTCATTTGCCGGATATTCTTTTTCAAAAGCCCACAGTGCATCTTTCGCTGTCGAAAGTTTTCAGAGTCTGTGGCTGAAAGCCCATTACCCGCTTGAGTTTATGGTAGCAGTCATCAATAACTTCGGAGGTTTTTACCAGACCTGGGTTTACGTGAATGAAGCCAAAAGACAGGGTGGCATCATAGAGTTGCCGGATGTCAACAAAAGCGAATATAAAACAAGTATTGACGGAAAAAATATTTATCTTGGATTTCAGCATATTTCCAATCTGGAAAAAAATGCCAGCCGGCAAATCATTGCTGAAAGAAATAAAAACGGTTACTTTAAAGACCTTGAAGACTTTATTGAAAGAGTAAATATAGCTGTCGAACAACTCAGGATTTTAATCCGTACCGGAGCATTTCGTTTCACCAACAAAAGCAAGGCAAGCCTGTTATGGGAGGCTCATTTGCTGAAGGGGAAGAACGACCCTGCTCTTTATCAATCGAAATTGTTTCATGTCCCCTCAA
Organism: Sphingobacteriales bacterium; assembly: GCA_012517435.1. Classification (NCBI taxonomy): domain Bacteria; kingdom Pseudomonadati; phylum Bacteroidota; class Sphingobacteriia; order Sphingobacteriales; species Sphingobacteriales bacterium. Next base: position 38,831 of record JAAYUY010000147.1, read on the forward strand.
AAAAATTCGTACTTCCTGAACTCGAATACAGCCAGATTGAAGATGCCTATGACGAGATTGAACTGCTTGGTTTTCCGGTTAGCCTCTCCTGGTTCGACCTGCTGAAAACCAGCTACCGCTCCCCTGTTCACTCCAACAACCTGATTGATTATGTGGGAAAAAGAATTAAAACCATCGGACAGCTTGCAACCATAAAATTTGTCAGAACCGTAAAAGGAGAAATGATGCATTTCGGAACTTTTATCGACCAGTATGGTGAAGTTTTCGATACAACTCATTTCCCTGACTCACTGCGAAAATATCCCTACCGTGGTAGCGGAATGTATTTACTTGAGGGAATTGTAGCTGAAGAATTCGGCTATGCTACCATCAATGTGGAAAAACAGGCTAAACTGCCATTAATCCCTGATCCGAGGGAAAAAGACGAAAAATGAAGGTCAGCTCATCATAAAACACGCTTAGGGTAAGAATTTATAGAGTCGGAATTCATTATTACTGTATATCAATTTATTACGGGAAGGAAAGGCTTTCAGGTAAATAATCAGTGCAGAGTCTGGTAATTCAGTAGTATTTTCAAGGAAGTAATTGACTTTGTATTTTTTATAAAGATAATCAAGGCGAAATGGATTTCTTTCTTTGGAATTATTGGCAAGACCATAGCGGTTTGTATAGAGAGACAATGCTCTTGGCTTTTTGAAAACGATCACTGCATCTTCAGGAGTATTTTCAGTAATATAGCTGAAAATTTCCTGTGCAGAAGCCTGTTCTGTCCCGGAAGGATAATCTTTCGTTTCAATATGCCAGACAATTCCCGGATAGTACAATACAAGCAGCAATACCGGAATAAGAAACTGAACTTTTAACCATTTCTTATTTAAAAAGCGTGATAACCAAAGCATTCCATAATAAAAATAGATGAATAAAAAGGGCATTACCGGCAACAGATACCTGAAACCCGGGTTGGCCGGATAAATCAGAAGAATGAAAACAGTCAGGGAAAAGAGCCAGTCGGTTAGCTGAACCGATTTCCTGATTTTATTGACTAATCCTATCAACATGAGTATGGTAAAAATGTAATAAAAAAGCAGCTGTATGCCATGGGTGATTTTTTTGAAAGTAAAAAACCATTGGAACCAATCGAGGTAATTTTTTACATTTTTGAGGATTACCGTGTTGACATCATGCTGAAGAAAGTAACTGAGGTAACCTCCTTCAGCAGGTTTGGGAAAAGCAATTTTTTTGATGATAAAAAATGTAGCAAATGAAGTTACGACTACTACTGCTGAAAAAATAAACTGCTTTGAAAAATCGAATCTTGAAGATTTTTTATTAAAAAACCCGAAAATTCCGGGAATAAGATTAGCCAAAACAGCAAGGGGAAAAACAATACCTATCGATCTGATATTCATCAGAAAACCAATTAAAAGTCCCATCAGCAGGGCGAAACGAATGCTATAATCCCTGTGTTTTTCAAACTGATAAATCAGAAAGAAAAAGAAGGCAATGAAGGGAATATCAGACAGGACATATTGCTTGAAATCAAGAGTAAAGCGGTGATAAACAATCAATAGTACCATTAGTACAGATATCCACACGGGAATATATTTCCTGAAGAAATAGAATAAACTGATACCGGCAAGCACTAAAAAAATGGTCATATAAACGGAAAAAGCCTTAAAATTAAGGCCAAATATCAAATAAACAGGTACCAGCAAAATACTGAAGCCCACTGACACATTGGCAATCATAACCGGATTATCTTCATTGTAAACCAGGCGGGTATCCTGAGGACTCTGGCATTCGGCAATTTTTTTTGCCTGATGGAGGTATAGGGCAAAATCATCTCCCCAGTCGGTGTAGCCGTGAATATTGATAAAAAACAGCGGCAATAACAGGATGAGCAAAATGACTACAGGATTCAGGCTATTGATCCTGATTTTGACTACCGTAAAAATTTGGTTCACGTTTTTCACGTACAATATATTTAGGTCGTTGCTTGATTTCCATGAACATTTTACCTATGTATTCACCCAGAATTCCGATCGTAATCAACTGAATGCCACCAAGAAATAAAACTGAAATCAGGATGGATGTCCAGCCGGGCAGCGCATTGTGCAGCATAAATTTAGCAATCAATGCATAAATGATATAAACAAAAGCAATAACAGACACCAAAATCCCTGAAAGAGTAGCAATACGCAACGGGCGGACTGAAAAAGAGGTAATGCCGTTTATGGCAAGGCTGATCATTTTTTTCAAAGTAAATTTTGTTTTACCACTGAATCGTTTATCTGCCTCATAGTCCACTACAAAACTTTTAAAACCCGTCCATTGAACCATTCCCCGTAAAAAGAGGAAATACTCATTCATGTTTTTAAGTTCGTTCACCACTTTGCGGTCGAGCAGGCGAAAATCGGAAACCCCTTCCTCTATCCTTGTGTCCGAAATAGAATTAATAAAAGAATAATAAAGCCGTGAGGTCAGGTTTTTGAGAAAACCTGCATGATGATTGGCTTTTCGTCTGGCGTAAACAATGTCGTAACCTAATTTCCAATGCCGGTAAAAATCAGCCAGAATATCAGGAGGATGCTGCAGATCAGCATCCATGCTGACAACGGCCTGTCCGGCAGCTGCATCCAGTCCTGCCTTGATAGCATATTGATGCCCGAAATTTCTTGTAAAACGTATTCCTCTGACTTCCGGATGGTCATCAGCCAGGCAGTTGATACTCCCCCAGGTTGAATCGGTACTCCCATCATCAACAAAAATAATTTCAAAGCTGGTTCTGATTTTTTCTCTGAACACCCTGCTGACTTCCTGAAAAAGTTTGTCAATGTTTTTATCTTCATTGAATACAGGAACGACTATGCTTATTTCAGGAATTTCCCTCATCTGACAGTGTCGATTTTTTGTAAAAACATATTTTCTATGATAAAATACAATAAAATTGCCAGTGCAATTATCGGAAATATTGAATTAAACGTAGAATTTCCACCTGAATAAATCAATAATGGCGTTACCGACAATGGAAAAGAGGCTATTAAAAACCAGCCAAGTTGAAATTCCTTTTTCCTGAAAAGCCAGACCATGACCGGAAACAACAGCCAGCCACAGTATCTGAAAGGCAGGGAATTGCTGAAAATCCGAAGAATTCTTTTCAAAAGAATTCCCAGGTACCAAAATGGATCATGCCTGATGTCAGACAATACTTTTTCTTTTACAATCGGCTCATATTCAGGGATTTCTTCAAATTTTACATAATAAAGGCTATCCTGATCGTAATAGGCATCAAGGTGATATTTTCCCGAATATTTGTAGTTTATGCCGGTTTTTAGCCGGAGTAGTGGCAGGGCATAATGATAAGCTACCGTATCCTCCCATCGATAGCCGTATTTGGTATCGAAATCCCCAAGTCCGCAAAAGACAGGATGCCAGAAACTATGTGCTGAAGCTCTCTTGCCGTTGTAGGGATGTCCGCCTTTTTCGATAACCAGCTGAGTGGTTTTATCAAATTTTTTGTCAAAATAATTTCTCACCAACATCCTCATGGAAAAAAATGAAACGGACAAAATACTGATCAACAATATTTTATGATAAATTCTTAAGCTTTTAGATGTCAGATAAATCAAGAAAGCGGAAAAAATGACTACCAGAATTTCTCCCCTGATTTCTGTAAAAAATGCAATGATGATTCCTGAGGCTAAAGGCACTAAAAAACCTGATTTTTTTAAATTTTTACCGAAAATGAAAGAGGCATTAAGTCCGGAAATCAACAAAAACACCGATCCCAACAATGCAAAAATATTTTTTTCCCTGAAAACGGCATACTGATAAAAAGGTGTCAGCATGACGATGAACACTATCAGCAGCCCCGGCAAGCCCTTCCCGTTTCTGTAAAAGCCAATGAAGAATATCATTAATGAAGCTATGAAAACCAGTGAATTAAAAAGTTTCAGTTTGGGATTCTCAGGGCCTTCAACAAGGGCATCAGGTAAAAAGGCAAAAATTCTGGCATTTTCTCCCATACGCGACCAGTGGCGATATTCCATGATCAGATTTTGTCCACGGGTTTGTATGAGTCTTTTAGCTCCTTCTTTTGAATAATCAGAGGGTGTCAGGGTATCAAGAGTAGCAAGCGGAAAATTTCCGGTGTAATAATAGAAATAAAGAAAATGCATGGCCATCTGATAAGAAAAACCTGTGGTATAAAGCCTGACCTGCTTTTTTTTCAGGGAAGGACCGGAAAGATATAAAATACAGCAAATCAATAATATAAGTAACAATCCTATGTTTCTGAATTTAGTACTATATTGAAATTCCAACAGTTTGAGCTGTCTGATAATTCTGTTCACCGGATTTTTTCCTGCCTTTACCGGATTGTACATATTTAAACGTCAGATTAAGTTTATTTTTGCATTCAAAAGTAAGTCTGCCTGTTAAATCTGCCAGCAATAATATGAGATATAAAAACCAGGTCGTATTTTTTATTCTGATTTTAGCAGAAAGCCTACTGCTGACCGTCTGGAGAGGAAAAACAGGTGTTTATTTGAGCCCTTTGCTCATTTTTTTTATCTCATTATCTGTTGGGATGTTTCCACTGTTTTTCCGGTCTGAAAAATTTTCCCCAACAAAGGAAAAATCATCTATATTATTGATTATCAACATAATAAGTTTAATCTCACTTACCATTCTTATTCTGTTTTTATTTGCAGCCATTTTCAGAAAAAATCCCGTTAATCCTGCCTTATCAGATATTATTCCTACCGTTGACATATTAAGCCACCGGCTTCTGGCAGGAGAAGACCCCTATCAGTTAATCACTGAATATGGCTATCATATCCCCCCGACTTACCTGCCTTTTCAATGGCTGCCATTTGTCATTTCATCTTTCTTCGGCTTCGGCCATCGCTGGATACCTGTTGTTTTCTGGCTCATCAGCCTGCTGTTTTATGAAATATACGTTTTTAACTCCATAAAATCTGAATTGCCCCGTTTTTTGGCTTCATTGCTGCCTCTTTTGATTTTACTGATTTTCGTGCTTGATTTTCCTCAGATGTTTGCCGTCAGCATTGAATTGCTTCCTGCGGCTTATTACATCCTGTTTGGCTTATCTCTGCTCAGTTCAAATATCTTTCTGAAAAGTTTTGCAGTCACCTTACCCCTGTTGAGCCGTTTTTCTTTTATAGTGTGGCTTCCTGTCTGGTTTGTCAGCCTGCTGAAAACAGAAAAAATCAGGAAACTGTTACTTTTTGCAGGGATTGCAATGATGGTTATTCTGTCTGTTTATATCCTGCCATTTTTATCAAAACGCCCCGCAACACTCATAGATGGCATGAAATATTATACTACGTCTGCCCTTGGCGAATGGATGCCAAAAGATTATCAGAAAGCCGGAGAAAAACCGGTTCATCTTTTCAGAGGTGTGGGTTTTGCCTGTTATTTCTACGATTTTTATCCGGGAAGTATCCGTAACAGACTCTCAGCCCTGAAAAAAACACAGCTTTCTCTGGTTATTTTGACATCTTTAATCTTGATTTTCTTTGTTTTAAGAAAAAAAAAACCGGATTGTCTGTCTTTATACCTGCTCTCTTCATTAAAAATATACCTGACAGTTTTTTATGCCTTCATTCAGGTGCCTTATGTTTATCTTCAGCTCGTACCGGTTTTTATCTCTGCCATATTATTTTCAGGCTATCTGACAATACACGGCTCCAATACAAAAATTATTAGTGATGCTTAGAAAAACGACAATATTTACTTTGCTGAACAGCATTCTTTTGTTTACGTACGGGCAAAACAAAATTGGTTTGACCCTGACAGGTGGAACATTTTCAAATTATTCATTTTCAAAGATTTATCTGATAACTGACGGTACTTCCGACTCCAATGAATCCTGCGTCAGCCTGCGACCTTTTTATTCCTTTCAGGCCGGCCTTTGCTTCAATTATTATCCACATGAAAAATTTTTTATCACAACAGGCTTTAATTATGTTTACCGTTATATCGACATCAATCTGTTTCCCTATAATGTTCCCTTTATTTATACAGGCACAAAACTTCAGACTTTTCAAATCCCTTTGAAAGCAGACTACATCTTATTCAGGTCGAGAAATAATCTCTCTGCAGGATTAAGCACCGGCATCAACATTTCCTTTTATAAGGCTGAAAATCAGGAATTTGGAAAGTGGCAAAACACCATTGTCATGACCAAACTTATCCGTGATGGCTTTTTCTACACCCTGAAACTGCCTGAATCGCTAAGTCCTGAATGGCTTGGCAGCATTGATTTTGGCTTACCCCTTACGAGCAAACTGAATTTAAGAACACATCTGTTTTTCACCTGTCCGTTTATCAAAAACCTCGGTCATGAATTGTTTTACTACAAGCGGATTGATACTTCTGTCATAGCCGACAAGGAATTTACTTTTTATGAAAGGGACATCAGGGTGGGTCTGGAAATAGATTTTGAGTTTCGTCCTGAATGCTTTTTCAATTGTAACAAATAAAATGATTGCATCGTTAAAATAAAACATGGTATTAATCTTTAAAAAATCTTAAAAATGAATAAGCCTATGAGTCAAGGTATTTTCTGGGGCATACTGATTATCATTCTCGGTATTGTCTTATTAATCAAGCAGTTAGCTAATCTCGACATCCCTGTTTTCAGGGTCATGCTGGGTGTGTTTCTGGTCATGCTGGGCATCAGGTTATTGTTTTTCGACAGTTTTAAATTTGGCCATCAGAGTGGTGGAGATGTGGTCTTTGGCAACAAGGAAATGAGATTTGATCCTGAAATCAAAAAATATGACTGTGTTTTCGGCTCAATGACCGTTGACATTTCGAATATTGACTACAGTCCTGAAGACAATTATGAGTTCAATGCAGTTTTTGGTGAGCTGAACATTGTGGTCAATCCAAAGACCTATGTCAAACTGAAAAGCGATGTCGTACTGGGAAATATCGAAATTCCCCAATCTGTTCGCTCTTATGGTTATGAAGATCAGGTGGATAGCAACAGTATTATGTTCAAGGCAAAAGCAGCAGCTGTATTCGGGAGTATTAAGTTTATAGTCAAATAGGATTCAACTACTGATACCTGATTTTCCGCCCGATTTTCAGGATGGTGTTTCTATTAATCCCATTGAGGCGGCAAAGCGTATCGATGGATACTCCATACATTCTGCTGATTTTATAAAGGGTATCGCCCTGCCTGACGGTGTGATACTTCATTGCCTTTACTTCTGCAACATGACCGAAAGTAGAAGCACAAATGGCCAAAGTTTCATCTTTAAGCGTAAAGTTTTCAAAATCAATTAGTAAAGTAGGATCAAAGGCCTGTCCCATAAAACGTGTTTCGAAATGAAGATGAGCACCTGTAGCCCTTCCGGTAGCCCCTCCCAACCCGATAAGCTGCCCTGATCTGACAAACTGCCCGTTATACACCAGCATTTTTGAAAGATGGGCATACATAGTTTCAATGCCGTTGTAGTGTGATACGATAACCAGATAGCCATAGCCCCTGTAATAGCGGGCAAACCTGACCATTCCGTCAAAAGCACAGTAAACACTGTCGCCCCATTTCAGGCCAATGTCCACTCCACTGTGAATACGGCCATTTCTGAACCCAAACGGGGAATTTACCTTTCCACAAACAGGCATAAAAAACCGGCAGCTATCATCAACCAGCTGAATCCAGGTGGTATCTTTTTTCTTTGTCAGGTCGATCCGGTAAGGATTGGGATGAAGAGAATCCCATATACAAATTAATAACTCATTATCAGACTGATATGAAACCGTATCAATGATAATTTTGAAAAAAGGAGAATCAATTTCAGCAGCACGCAAATTCCATCTGATACCCAACAGACATACTGCTATAGCAATGAAATATTTGAATCTCTCCGGCAAGCCTGAATATTTTAGACGGGCAAAAATATGACTTTCAGCTAAATATAAAAATTTCAACCCGAAAAAATAGAAAATTTTTCACTAACTCACTCATGATCAGTTTAAGAAAAAAAATTCAGGATTTAATGTTTGTTGGGATAATCATACCTCATTGATATTGAAAGAAAATGAAATCGAGGTGATGGGTGATGAGCTCAGTTCCCCGGATTTTTGTGTCTGCTGAAAACTGCCTGCTGCCTGATTTTCGTACAGAAGTATTGAAAAATTCAGCTGAATGGAAGTTAGGTCTGTTCTGCCTGATGACTCAATACACTGCATTTTAGTACTACTGGTCAATTCTGGCCACGCTTTTCACACCTTTCACCCTGCGAAGACGCTCTATCAGCTGATTCAATTGCTCTGTATGTTTTACCTGAAGTTTAAACAGCCCGGAAAACTCATTTTGCCTCGATTCTATATTTATGGAAGTGATATTCACCGAAAAGGTATTTGATACAATATTGGTCAGCCTGTTGGCCATTCCGATTTCATCCTCTCCTTTTATCATGATACTCACCTCAAAATAATTGTCTTTGATGTCAGAAGCCCAGCATGCTTCAATCCTGCGATATGGATAATTGGTAAGTAAAAATCTTGCATTCGGGCAGTCTTCATGGTGAATGGTGATACCTTTATCTATGGTGATAAAGCCGAAAATTCTATCTCCCGGAATGGGATGACAACATTTTCCAAACTGATACGAAACATTTTTCAAGGCAGGATCGACAATCAGAATATCCGTTTTTAAAGGCTGCTGCCGGAATTTTTCCTCTTTTACAACAGATTGCCTTGTTTCTTCTTCCCTGCTTTCCCCGCTCAGCAATGCTTTAATCTCCAGCATATCGATACTGCCATCTGCAATACCGGAATAGAGGTCTAAGGAATGAGGAAGTTTATAATGTTCAATTAAAGAACTGACAATCATTTCATTATATTCCAGTTTCCAGTTCTTCAGTTTCCTTTTCAGTATTTCCCTGCCCCTTTCAGCAAACTTATGTTGTTCTTCAGTCAGCCATCTTTTAATTTTGGTTTTGGCCTTTGAGGTAACGACAAAATTCAACCAGTCTTTGGTAGGCTTCTGGTTCCGAGAAGTCAGTATTTCAATTCTGTCGCCATTCTGAAGGATGTATTTGAGCGGTACAAGTTTATTATTGACCCTTGCGCCCGTACATCGCGAGCCAATTTCCGTATGTAACTCGAAGGCAAAATCAAGCACGGTGGCTCCTTTTTTAAGCTTTTTCAATTCAGATTTTGGCGTAAACACAAAGACATCTTCCGTCCTGACAGGCTTATTGATCCCGCTCAGGGCATCAATCAGGTTTTTCTCTGGCGATTCAAGTATTTCTCTTAAAGAATTCAGCCACTCTTCATAACTTTTATCCGTTCTGATACCCTTGTATTTCCAGTGAGCGGCAAGTCCTTTTTCAGCAATCATGTCCATCCGTGCACTGCGAATCTGTACTTCTACCCAGTGGTGGTCAGGCCCGAGAACTGTCGTATGCAGCGACTCATAACCACTTGATTTTGGTATTGTTATCCAGTCTCTTAATCTTGCGGGATTCGGCTCATAAATAGAGGTAACCAGCGAATAAGCCAGCCAACAGGCTTCTTTTTCCTTTTGTTTTTCTACCTGAAGAATAATTCTGACGGCAAAAAGGTCGAATACCTGCTCAAAATTCACATTCTGTACCTTCATTTTACGCCAGATACTGTGTATGGATTTAGTCCTCCATTTCAATTCAAACTTTAATCCGGCATTGCTCAAGGCCGTTTTTAACGGACTGCAGAACTGCTCGATGTATTCTGCTCTTTTAACAGTAGATTTTTCAAGTTTTGACAAAATACCATAGTAATCATCAGGATGTAAGACAGAAAATGCATTATCAAGCATCTCACGGTTGAGGGAATACAAACCCAGCTGATGTAATACGGCAGCATAAATATGATAACTGATTTGTGCAACAGACTGAACTTCAACACTATCATGATGTTCTTTTCGTAAAATTGCCAGAAATTCAGCTATTCTGACCAGTAAAATACGGATGTCGGACAACAAATTCAGGCTGAGCTTCAGATAATTATCGGGCTGGTTGATTAGTTTCAGGGTATCAATGTTCTCAATTTTTTCGGCTTCGTGCAGCCAGTCAATGACTTCGACTGGTAAAATTTGTTTGCAATCCGATGAAAAATCTTTGTTCTTAAAAAATGGATACCATAGCAAGGCCAGGCAGATTGCTTCGCTTTTCAGCCCCATTTCATTAAAAGCTATCCTTCCGGTCTCGGTGGCTATTTCGTATTCTTGTGGTATGATGAAGTTTTCTGAAGAAAAATAATGCTTTGACAACAACTCAAAAACCTGACGCAGTACTTTTTTACAGGAAGGTGAATCCAGGTTGCTTGTTTTCAGAAACCATTTATAATCAGCGGCAATAACAGACTGGCTGTACATCTTCGTTGGATAAAATTTAATGCAAATTTCGTAAATTATCAATGATTTGAAAAGCTGATTTCCCGAAGTACACTTTTGGAATTAAGGTTTAATTTTGCCTTATGAAAGAAATTCAATCTGTCAGGCTGGATAAGTATTTATGGGCAGTCAGGATTTACAAAACGAGGTCACTTGCTGCTGAGGCCTGCAATGGCGGGAAGGTAAAACTGAACGGAGAAGCCGCCAAACCCTCTAAAGCAGTGAAAGAGAACGATACCATTGAATTGTACAAAGACTTTGTTCATCATCAGTTCAGGGTGATTCAGCTTTTGGAAAAACGTGTCGGACATTCCATCGTGAAAGATTACCTCGAAGACCTGACACCGCCTGAAGAATTTGAAAACAGGAAAATAGTGGAACAATCAGCCTTTTATCGCCCGAAAGGACTTGGAAGGCCTACCAAAAGAGAAAGGAGACTTTTAGATAAAATTAAAGGTAAATAAGCAGAATGAAATCTTTACAAAAATACATTTTATTATCCCTAATTTTTGTCCTTTTCTTAACAAAACCCTCATTTTCACAGAATTATGACATGGTCGTCAACGTTACGGATAAAATGATAAATAAACTTCTGGCTGCCATTGGTCCTGTTTCAGGGGAAGAAGAATACAGTGTCATGTTTATTAAAGGAAAATATCAGTGGAAAGTTGAAAACCCCGTTATTAAACTTGATGAAGGCAAATCATGGTTTGAAGCTGACGTAAAAGTAAATACGGGCAATCTGAGCTATTCCGACAGGGTTAATGGGCTGATTAACATTAATTACAACAAGCAGACCGACAAACTTGAACTCAGGTTCGATCATGCCATGGTGGACATTAAAACCAAAATTCTGGGCAAAGAAAAGCTGATTACCACCATCGATATCGCCAATTATTACAAAGTGCCGTTTATTTTTGACGGTCCGGGCTCTTATGCCGAAGAATTTTCCTTTGAAATGCCGGATGGAAGCATAAAGAGACTTAAAACGGTGGTGAAAAACTGTGATATTGCAGTCAGCAAAGGCATTATACAAATGAAGGCCAATCTTGATTTTGTTGATCCGAGTAAGGTAAAACCTACAACCACAGTAAGCCAGACAACCACCCGGACAAATGTTAATGATGATGTTGCAGGAAAGACCAACACGAAAAAAGAGAAAAGAAAAAAGAGAAAAGAAAACAAAGGGAAATAAGAACTTAACCATAAAAAAAACGTTTAAAATGTTGACAAATAAAACAGTTTTGATTACGGGAGCCAGCAGCGGTTTCGGGGAAGCCTGTGCCATCTTGTTTGCCCGTGAAAAATGCCGTCTGATATTATGTGCCAGACGTGAAGAAAAACTACATCAACTGGCTGAAAGGCTGAAGAAAGATAATAATTCCGAAATACTTGTCAGGAAACTGGATGTCAGAAACAGAAAAGAGGTCGAAACATTTGTCGGAGAATTACCTGAATCATGGAAAAACATTGACATTCTGGTCAACAATGCCGGATTGGCCAGCGGGCTCGACAAGGTTCAGGAAGGTGATATTGACGACTGGGAAAAAATGATAGATACCAACATCAAAGGCCTGCTCTACCTGACCCGGGCCATTGTCCCTCTGATGATTGAAAGAGGTATCAAAGGCCATGTCATTAATATCGGCTCTATTGCCGGAATTTATGCATATCCCAAAGGGGCAGTGTATTGCGGGACAAAGGCTGCTGTCAGAATTATTTCAGACGGACTGCGAATGGATCTGGTTGAAAATGAGATAAAAGTAACCAATATTCAACCCGGTTTAGCAGAAACCGAATTCAGCATTGTTCGTTTTCATGGAGATATCGGTAAAGCAAAAGCTGTTTATCAGGGTCTTGAGCCATTGACCGCCATGGATGTGGCTGAAACGGTTGTTTTTGCTGCCAACAGACCCCCTCATGTACAAATTTGTGAGATTACACTGACACCGCGCTGCCAGGCTTCTGCTACCATTGTTTACAGGAAGTGAAGCAAGGGAAGCGGGTGATGAGTGATGGGTGATGAATAATGGGTTCCGGGTTGTATGTACCGATTTACGATTTTGGATTTACGATTTATGATTTTCAGTATTCCCTGATCCGGATTCCGGTTTTAAGATTCCTGTTCCTGCTGAAGACAGTCCCCGAAACGCCCTTAGCTCCCCTCTCTTTTCGAAAGAGAGGGGCCGGGGGTGAGTTAGATACTGTTACCAAAATATCCTCCCTACAGGCCTTGAATGGATGTTGATCCTTTATTTTATGAAACAATCATAAAATCCCGAAACGCCATCAGCTCCCCTCTCTTTTTGAAAGAGAGGGGCCGGGGGTGAGTTGATACATAAACAATTCCGTCCCTACGGGACTTGATCGGTTGTTTTTTCCTGCTGTGCTCAGTATTCCTTATCCTTAGTATTGTTTGAAAATTCATGCAAAGAACCAAAAAGAGTTGATAAAGGAGAGGTGAATAAGCATTTTTACCTAATCAGGTGAATCGTTCCGGAATGAAACAGATTTTTTCCGTCTTGAAGCCTGATATTGAGCTGGAAAGAATAGATACCAGCGGGGCAGATTCTGTCACCGGCTTTTCCATCCCAGCCTTCGTAAATACTATTACTTTCAAAGATTTTGCTTCCCCATCTGTCAAATACCCGAAGATTAAAATCCCTGATGCTGATACCCTTGATGCTGAAAGTATCGTTGAGGCCATCTGCATTGGGTGAGAAGGCATTAGGAATCCAGATAACAGCAGTATAGGGAAGGCAAAGGACATTGCTAAGGCTTTGCTGCTGATTCCCA